>NZ_JBEOZN010000147.1:0-23095 GCF_040298085.1 Streptosporangium sp. NPDC001681
CCCCGCCGGAGCCGGCCGAGCGCTCACGACACGCTCTCTCCGGTGCTCCGTCAGGCGGTGCTGTCGTCAGCCGCCCCGCCCGGGGACCTGGGGGCGGCTCCTACGTCGTCCAGCCGTCGCGGGTGGTCAGGCCCAGCCGCTCGCGCCGTTCCTCCTCGGCCACCAGCCAGGCCGGCCTGGCCTTGGCCGGAGGCCGGTAGAGCCGCTTGACGGCGACCCCGCCGAAGACGAAGGACCCGAAGAAGGCGAGCCCGACGAGCGCGTCGAGGAGTTCCTGCCCGGACACCCAGGTGTAGGCCAGCATCACCGCCCAGAGGGCGAACATGATCGCCCCCGGGAGCTGGGCGAAGGGCAGGTTGCGCCACTCCTTCGGCTTGGCCACGTCGAAGTAGCGCTCGGCCCACGCGCTCTGCGCGTCCGCCCCGCGGAACCGGCGATGGTTGACGAACCCGAGGATCGCCATGAGGGCGGCGGCGAGCACCGCCCACACCGGCGCGTGCGGGTAACCCGTCAGCACGGCTGTCTCATCCAAAGAGCTTGTTCCATCCCTTCTTGATCCCGGAACCGATGGACTTGGCGGTGTTCACCACAGGATCTCGCACCTTGTCGTAGGCGGCGATGGCGGTGTCACCGACGACTCCGCCGACCATACCCCCGATGTAGGCACCGGCCGCGCCACAGACCGCCGCGAGGACCACTCCGGGGCTGCACGCCGCGGCCCCGATGGTGGCACCCGCATAGGCGCCGCCGGCCACCGCGGCACCGCGGATACCGGCTCTCAGCGCCTTCTCGCCCTTGTTGATGTCCTTTCCACTGTCGGAGTTCCACTGGGTCAGCGCGCCGTCGGCGAAGGTGGTCACCAGCCCGAACCGGCCCAGGAACTTTCCGGCCTTGGCCAGGCGGCCGCCCCACTTGATGCCGCGCGCCTCCACCCTGACCGACTTGGCGTCGTACCACTTGCGCAGCCCGTTCCAGAACCAGCTGGTCTTCCAGTTGCCCTGCGGGTAGCTCGCCGCCTTGAGGGCGTAGATGCCGCCCATCACGCGCCCGTTCTCGGCGACGTTGGTTCCCCAGGTGTTGAGCATGTCGGACGGGCCGCCGAAGCCGTAGGCGAGCCAGCCCAGCGCCGTGAACTTGCGGGGATCGACGCTGCTGAGGGTGTTGGTCTTGACGGTACTGCCGTAGGAGGTGGTCACGCCGCCGCTCGGCGCCGGGCGGTGCGGTGCGCCGCCACCGCCACCACCGCCCCCGCCGCCTCCGCCGCCCTTTTTGCCGCCACCACCGCTGTTGAGCAGCGCCATCAGCGCCCGGATGATCGCCAGCAGAGCGGCGATCCAGCTTCCCCAGAACTTGCCGTCCGGGTCGGTGAAGGTGACCGGGTTGTTGTTCGCGTAGGCGTACCCGTTCATCTGCTGCGGGTCCTGCGGGTCGATGATCGGGTCGACGCTGATGAAACGGCCGGTCGCCGGGTCGTACTCGCGGGCGCCCAGATGTGTCAGGCCCGTGGAGGAGTCGACGGTGCCACCGACGAACCCCTTCTCCGAGGGCCATGTCCCCGGTGGCGCCCCCCGCAGCTGGCCGAAGGGCTTGAAGCGGCGCTGGGAGACCGCCTGGGTGGTGGCGTTGATCGCGAGCTCGCCGGTGCCGTTGTGGTCGTTGGCCAGGAAGGTCACGCCCGCCGTGGTCCTGACCGCGACCGCGACCGTGTCGTGGACGTAGTACCTGGTGGCCTCGACCTTCGTGGTGGCGTTGTCCAGCCGGAGTTCCATGCCCGGCAGGTACAGGGTCGTGGCGGCCGGTTCCCTGCGGATCAGCCGGTTGCCGTCGGCGTCGTAGAGGTAGGAGGTGACCTTGGCCCCGTCGGTGACCTTGCTCAGCCGCCCCTCGGCGTCCCAGTCGAGCTTCTGGTCGACGGCGCCGATCTTGCGGCTGGTCGTGTTGCCGGTGGCGTCGTAGCCGTAGCTCTCGACGCGCGCGCCCGCGCCCCCGGTCTGGGTGACCGAGGCCAGCGCGTGCGGTTGCGGGGCCCCGGGGGCCGGGTAGCCGTAGAGGCGCTGGGTGTCGGCGGTCCCGCCGATGCCGTGCTCGACCTCCCTGGTCCTGTTGCCCGTCGCGTCATAGCCGAACGACTGCCAGTACGGTGCCACACCTCCGACGAGGTTCGCCGCCGGTGCGGTGGCGCAGCTCTGGGTGCCCTGCGTCCACGCCTCGGTCATCCTGCGCAGGTAGTCGTAGGAGAAGCACTGGGTGTCCGTGCCGGACCGGGAGACGTCGGAGACCGCGGTGACGTTGCCCGCCGCGTCGTAGGTGTAGGTGGCGTTGCGGTCCACCCCGGCGACGTCCTCGCGGTCGACCCGCGCCGACTTCAGCCGCTGCGTGCCGTACTCGTAGGAGTTGGTCAGCCAGACCTTCTTGCCTCCGGTGGAGAGCTCGTACTGCTCGGGCTTGCCGGTGAGGCTGTGGATCGACCTGGTCACGTAGGAGGTGAGCCCGGAGGTGACGGTGGGCCGCCGCAGCTCGTCGTAGGAGTAGACGACGGTCTCGGCCGCCAGGCCGCCCGAGGCCGGGAAGGTGGCGGACTGTACCGTGCCGTCCAGCTTGTAGCGGGTGTCGAACTGGTAGCTGCCCGCCAGCTCCTTCTCGGTGCCGGGGATGGTGACCGTGGTCCGGATCGCCCGGTCCAGGTTGTCGTAGGCGTTGACGGTCGTGGTGTACGCCTGGCCGGCCACGTTCCTGGTGGAGCTGGAGAGCTGCCCCTTGCGGACCGTGTCGTAGGTCCACGCTGTCAGGACGGTGCCGGTCTGCGACCCCTCACGGACCTCGGTCTTACGGCCGAGCGCGTCGTAGGTAGTGAACAGCTTGGCGCCCCTGGCGTCCTCGGTGGAGGTCACCCGGTCCAGGTCGTCGTAGCTGGACCTGGTCGTGCCCTTGTCCGGGTCGTCCACCCGGATCTCCCGGCCGCGCAGGTCGTAGTGGTGGGTCCAGGTGTTGTTCGCCGCGTCCTTGACCGTGGCGAGCTTGCCCAGCGGGGTGTAGGTGTAGAGGGTCCGGTCGAAGTCGCCGGTCGGCGAGTCCCCCCGGTACTGGCGCAGCTCGACGATGTGGTCGCGCGCGTCGGTGAAGGTGGTGACCGGCGTGTCCCCGGTCGGCGGGTCCACCGTGACCCGGCCCCCGGCGTAGGAGGTGGTCGTGCGCCATTTCTCCTGGGTCTCGCCGTTGCCGACGAGGAACCGCTCGACGGTCACCCGGTTACGGCCGTCGAAGTCGAAGACCTTCTGCGACTCGACGTTGCCGTCGAAGGCTCCGAAGAGGGTCGTCGAGGGCGCCCCGGTCGAGTAGTACTGCCCGTACTCGCGGGCGACGTTGCCCCGGGAGTCGTAGAGCTTGTCGGAGATCAGCCGCCCGCCGCCCGGCCCCGGGTCCTGGGTCTGGCGCAGCCGCAGCCTGCCGTCGTACAGCTCGTAGGTGGGCTCGGTCTGGCCACCCTCGGCGGTCAGCCGCTTCGTGCCGATCGCGATGATCTGGCCGTCGGTCACCCGGTAGCTGAACTCCAGGTTCGGTGTCTGCCTGGACGCCTTGGAGCGGTCTGCCATCCACACCTTGAGCAGGCGGCCCAGCGCGTCGTACTCCAGGTCGGTCCGCTTGTCTCCTGCGTCCAGCTTGACCGTCTCGAAGCCGAAGGCCGGGTCGCGCTCCTCGCTCGTCACGTGGGCCGTGCCGGCGTCACCGGGCTTCACCGGCGGTCCGGTGGTCTTCACCAGCGTGGCCAGGCCCGCGGTGTCGGTGTAGGCGACGGTCGTGACGTTGCCCGCGGCGTCCTTCGTGGTGAGTTCGCGGCCGTAGGAGTCGTAGGTGGAGATCTCGGTGGGGACGTACGTCACGGTGGTGCCGTTGTGGCTCGCGATCTTCTCGACCCTGGTGACCTCTCCCCTGGTCGGCGCCGCGCCGAAGGCGCCGTTGTCGTAGAAGGAGCGCCCGTCCTCGATCACGTGTTTGGACCGGTCGGGCGTGACCGAGCAGGCCACCGAGAGGCTCTCCACCCGCGAGGGGAACTTCAGCATCCAGGCGGTCTTGTCCTGCGCGTACGTGGTCCTGACACACCGGTCGTCGGCCGCCGTGGCCAGGTCGCCCTTGTCGTCGACCTGGGTGGCCAGGCCCGTGGCGGGGTCGTAGGAGGTCACGGTCTCGGTCTCCCGCCACTTCCCCTCGTCCATGGCGGTCCAGGTGTGGCTCTTGGCGACGTCCGTCAGGTTGGCGGTGACCGTCCCCCAGCTCCTGGTCCGGCTGGCGGTCTGCTGCCGCCACGGGGTGTTGACCGTCTTGACGGCCACCGCGCCGCCGACCCCCTCGTACTCCGTCCTCTTCAGCTCGAAGCCCTGCAGCGCCTCGTGGTCGACGTGCTCGCCACCCTCGCCGTCCTTGACGGAGACCTTCTTGGTCCCGCCGTCGGCGTTGAGCCGGTCACCGTCCATGCCCCTCAGGAACAGGCGTTCGTTCTGGGAGCGCAGGTCGTTCCACCCTCCCGTCTTGACCCGCACCCGGCCGTAGCCGCGCCACTGCGACCAGGTCTTGTACTTCTCCTTGGTCATGCCGTCGTCATCGTCGTAGTGCCAGGCGGCACCGTCGAGATACTCGTAGGTGGTGAGCATGTCCGGCGCCTTGCCGGTCCTGTCGCTCTGCACGACCTGGGTGACCACGTACTTGTGGAACCAGTCCCGGATCGGGTCGGCATGGCCGGTCGGTGTCCACTTGACCGGGAAGCAGCGCCGGGTGTTGGTCTCCGGCGTCGGCAGCGAGGACAGTGTGCAGTCGGCGTCGGAGTAGTTGACGTCGATCTGACCGCCGGACTCGTCGTAGATCGCCCCGACCCGGTACTTGATGAACGGCGCGATGTCATCGCCCAGTTTGTCCACCCGGTTGGGCAACTGGACGTGGTTGAACGTCACCGGGGGCAGCGTGATGGCCGGGGACGCCGCGTGGCCGGTGTGCTGGATCGACTTGATCAGCAGGGCCCTGTCGATGTCGGCGTCGCCCCACAGGTGGTCCAGTTTCCAGGAGTCGACGTCCCGGTAGTCTCCGTCGGCCTTCAGCACCTGGGTGGTGACCTTGGTCAGCCGCTTGCGCGACCAGAAGGTGGGCGCCAGCGTGCCGTGGGTGCCCTTGCACTCGGTACCGGCGGCGCAGTTCAGGTCCCAGGGCACGTCCGGCCACCTGGTCGGGTTGGCACCGATCTTGTCCGTCGCGCAGTCGGCGGCGGTCGCCGACAGGCAGCGCTCCGAGACGCCGAAGACCACCCGGGCCGACGGCTTCGCCGAGAACAGGGTGCCGGCGCGCTGGCCGTAGTCGATCCGGTCCAGCCAGCCGCCCCGCACGTAGGGGGTGTCGTCGGCGGGCTTGAGGTTGCGGCCGTAGTGGTTGCCCTCCTGCGTGTAGAAGTAGGAGATGGCGTTGCCCCGCGGGTCCACGACGTAGTCGAGGTTCCACCGGTAGGCCTGCTGGCACCAGGAGGTGGCGAACGTGGAGCCGTGGCAGGGCTCGCCGTCGTCGTCGCCGAAGACCGGGTGGGTCCACGTCGACTTCGTCTCCTCCTTGCCGGTGCTCCAGCCGGGCAGGCGGTTCAGGCCGAAGAAGTACTGCACGCCCTCGGTGGTGGTCAGCTTCCAGTACTCGCCGTCGTTGTCGCCGTTGGCCTTCCCGGTGTCCTTGACCCGCTCGATGCGGGTGCCGTCGTCGTTCTTCATCCGCCAGGTGCCGTCCGCGGCCTGGACCAGCTCGCCGCCCTTGCCGTTCCAGCTGAGCGTGGCGTTCTCGTAGGCCCAGCACTGGTCGCCCGGCGGAGTGCCCCACTCGTCCTTGGGGGCGCCGTCGTCGGCACACGGCTTGTAGCCGCGCTGGATGTAGCCGGGCCAGTAGTCGAAGCCCTCTCCCACCCAGGACGGCTGGTTGTTGGTGTTGGACGTGCGGCCGTCCATCGCGCCCGAGGAGTAGCCGATCTCCACCTTGGGCGCGAGCTCGCCGGGGACGGGGGGCACCCGCATCGGGTACGACCAGGCGAAGTCGCCCGACTGCTCGGAGACCGCCCAGGTCGACGAGGCCGACAGCGCCGTCGCCTTGTAGTCGCCCTTGTCACTGGACTCCCCCGCCACCGCGGCGAGCACCGTCGCCTGCGGTGCGGCCGTCACCTCGGCCGACAGCGTTCTCGCCTCGGTGTCGTTGCGCGAGGGGACCTCGGTGCCGGTACGGCACTCCGGCGCGTCAGGGGTGGTCAGCGCGCAGGCCGGCAGCCGGACCAGGCGCAGGCGGCTGCCGTAGGACCCGCCGAAACTCCCGGCGAACCCGGAGTAGTCCAGCTCGACGCCGACCTGGCCGGTCCCGGGGCCGCCCACGGTCAGCACGACCCCGTCCACGCCGGCGCGCCGCGCCGCCGCCTGTTCCAGGACCTGGACCTTCACCTCTTCCACGGGGGGCGCCGCCCCCCTGGCCCGTGACTGGGGAGCGCGCACCCGGACCGGCAGGTTCCCGGCCCGGACCGCCTCCCCGCTCGCCGGTACCCTCGCCTCGGTCACGCCCGGCTCCGGCCAGCCCTTCGGGGCCGGGTCGGGCTCGGCCGCCGCGGGGTCGGGCTTGCGCGGTCTCACCGTCTCCGCTCTGCCGGGTACCACGCGCTCGGCGCTCTCGACCTCGGGACGCTCTCCGTCCGGCCCGACCGCGGCGTGCGCCGGCGGCGCCACCAGCAGGCCCGCGGCGGTGACCAGTGCCGTGAACACGGCCAGCCATCGCCGGGTACCCGATTCGTATAACCCCTTCATGAACATCCTCCGCACAGGCGCAGGCCACCGGCCGCCGCACGCGGCGGCCGGGGCACCTCAGGAAATGGGGGTGGAAGGGGGATCGCGAACCGTGGCCCGCGACCCCCTTCTCAGGTCAGGGGCCGGTCTCGGTGTCGAGCTCGTTGCCCGCGGCCAGCATCTGGATCTGCTCCTGTGTGGCGACCCCCTGGAAGGCCCACACGTCGTCGATCACGCCGGGCCAGTACTCGCCCCAGGCGCCGTCGCCCTTGGTCCGGCCGAGCTGCAACCCCTTCGTGGCGTTGAAACCCAGCACGTTGAACCGCCAGGACACCTGCTCCTCGGTCTGCTCCAGCTCCCCGTTGACGTAGAGCCGCATCTCGTCCTGGAGGGCGTCGTAGGCGATCGCCACGTGGTCCCACTCGAAGCTGGACTGGAAGGCCGAGTGCTCCGTGGTGGGGCGCGCGGCTCCCGTGGCGTCCTTGTCCGGCATCTCGATCTGGTAGCCGCCCGCGTTGGCCGGGTCCGCCGGGTCCGGCCGGTAGCGGAGGGTGAAGGCGCTGTTGACCGCGCCCTCCTGGCTGAAGACCGCCGCCGTCCGGCCGGGACGGCCAGCGCTGGTCACCCAGCCGGCGACGGTGAAACTGTCGTCCGTGCGCACCACGGGACCGGCGCTGGCCGCGTAGTCGCCGTCGCCGTCCAGGACCAGCGCGCCCGGCGGGGTGCCGACCCAGCCCGCGCCCTGGTCGATGCGGGCGTTGCCGTACAGGGTGACGTGACGGCCCGCGGTGCCGTCGTCGGCCGCGATGGTCAGCGGGGAACCCGAGGCCAGCGTGGCGATCTCGGAGTCGGTGACGACCTGGTCGAAGATCCGCAGGTCGTCGATCTCACCGGGGAAGAACGATCCCGCCGCGCCGTCGTAGGAACCCGCGCCGAGCTGCACCGGCCCGGTGGCGTTCCACGGCGTGGTGAACGCCGTGGTCGAGGCCAGCTTGCCGTTGACGTAGAGCCTGATCTGCTTGGTGGCCGCGTCGTAGGTTCCGGTCAGGTGCGTCCACACCCCACCCTGTGGCACCGAGGTGGACTGCGCCCGGATGATCGTGGCGGAGGCGTTGTTCGCGCTGAACCGGTTGAAGATCCACCGATCGTAGGAGGAGGAGTAGTACAGCTCGAACGCCGGTTTCACCGTCGCGGTCTGGGTGGCGATGATCCCCGCATGGGTGGGTTTGGTGGCGGGGAGCCTCGCCCAGGCCGACACCGAGAAGCTCTTGGTGGTGTCGAGCACGGCTCCGGTGGTCTTCAGGTACCCGGTCGTGCCGTTGAGGGTGACGGCCTTGCCGAACTTCCCGGTCGTGCCGAAGGTGACGGTGCCGACCTTGCTCGCGGGGTGGACGCCGCCCGCCTCCTCGGCCCGGGTCGCGCCCGCCGCCTCATCCAGTTTCCAGTACGCCTTGCTCGCCCGGACCGCCGAGGCCGAGTCGTTCAGCTTCCAGCGGGCGTTCACCACCGGGTGCTGGCTGAAGAGGTTGCCGACCTCCTCCGGGGTGACGATCCGGTCGAAGATCCGCAGATCGTCGATCTCACCGGGGAAGAACGCGTCCGGGACCGTGCTGTACAGGCTCGCACCGATCTGTACGGGTCCGGTGGCGCTCCACGGCGTGGTGAACGCCGTGGTCGAGGCCAGCTTGCCGTTGACGTAGAGCCTGATGTGCTTGGCGACCGAGTCGTACACGCCGACCAGGTGCGCCCACTCCCCGCCCTGCGGCGCGGTGGTCCCGATCGCCCGCACGATCGTGGCGCTCGTGCTGTCGGTGCTGAACCTGTTGAAGATCCACCGGTCGTAGGAGGAGGAGTAGTACAGCTCGAAGCCCGGTCGCGCCGTGCCCGCCTGGGTGGCGATCACCCCGGCGTGGGTCGGTTTGACCTCCGGGAGCCGCGCCCACGCCGACACCGAGAAACTCGTGGTGGTGCCCACCACCGGAGCGGTGGTCCTGGCGTACCCGCTGACGCCGTTGAACTGCGCGGCGCTCTTCGAGACGCCGTCCACGCCCAGCGTGACGCCGCCGGTGACGGTGGCGGGGAAGGTTCCCCCGATGTCCGTGACCTGCGGGGAGTCGATGGGCTCGTCCAGCGGCCATTCGGCCTTCGCCGGTGCTCCGGCCTTGACCCTGAAGGCGTGGCGGCCGATCTCGCTGACGTTGCCGGCCGCGTCGAACGCCTGGACCGTGATGTAGTTCAGCCCGGCGTGCTCGGGCGCGATGTCGATCGTCACCGGGCCGCCGGTGGTGCCGGGCTTGCGCTCGTTGGCCTGGGTGGGGTTGCCGTTGATCCCGAACCAGTACTTGACGACGTCGCCGGAGGCGGAGGTGGCGGTGAAGCGTCCGTAGCGGCCCACCCCGTCGTACCACGGGTCGAGCTCGTCCTCCGGATCCGATTTGGGGTAGGCGGTCGAGGTCAGCACGGGGGCGGCCGGCACGCTCTTGTCATAGGTGTAGTAGCAGCCGGTCGCGTCGCCCGCGTAGCTCCACGGGCTGTACTGGTAGCCGTCCCAGGTGCGTACGGACCAGGCGATCGTCTTCTTCTCGGGGATCGTCGAGGGCATCTTGACCTGGAACGTCGATCCCGTGGTCTTGGGGCCGATCCTGCCGGAGGTCCACTTCGTCGCGCCGTCCCAGCTGGCCTGGAACTCGGCGTACACCTTCTTGGCGTCGGCGGAGTCGGAGTCGTGCAGCACCGCCGACAGCGTCGGGGGCACCCGCACCGCCGGAGCCGGGGAGTAGACGCACTTGCCTCCCGGGTCCATCGTCAGGTTGGCCATCTTCGGCTGGGGCGGCGGGGTGTTGTAGTTGACCCGGAGCCAGGCGTCGTCGGCGAACCGCTTCCATCCGTACGGGTCGGTCTCGTACCCGGCCTTGAGGCCGAACGTGGTGGTCGACCACTTGCCCGCCGCGGCGTCCTTGACCGCCTTGGTCGCGTTGAACTCCACGTCGCCACCCGGGCAACTGGAGGACCAGCCCTTCGCCACGTCCCGGGTGTCGAGGTGTTCGAGCCAGTTGTCCTTGGTGGAGTTCCAGGTCGAGCCCTCGACGAACCCCTTGGTCCGCCAGAGCTGCACGGTGCGGCCGTCGCAGGAGTAGGACCAGGTCTCCTTGGCGACGAACTCCGCGGAGATGATGTACTTGCCCGCGTAGGCGCTGGTGGGCATCCGGTAGAAGATGCGCTTCACGTCCGAGGGCGCGCACTTGGAGTCGCCCGAGCAGTAGCCCATGCCGGAGTCGGCCTTGCCGCCGAACTTGTAGTACGACGTGCTCGGGTAGGTGCGGGAGACGTACCCCCAGGCAGAGGCCTTGACCGTCTTCCACACCGGGTCGATGTAGACGGGAAAGCGCGTGTCGGGAGCCGTCAGCAGCGCGGCCTCGGGAGTGAGGGTGAGTGATCCGTCCTCGACGGCGGCTCCGACGTCGGCCACCTTCGAGGTCGGTGCGGGGCCCCTGGCGAGGTCCTCCTGCGGCTCGGCCGCCGCGCGCCTCTCCGTCCCGGCCGACGCGGTCCCGGCCTGCGTGCCGGAGTCCCACATGATCGCCGACGGGGCCTCGAAGACCGCGCCTCCTCCCCCGGTGTCGACGGCTCGCAGTTGCCCGTCCGTCTCCGCGCGCACCGCCAGCTCGGTCCCGCCCAGGTCGAAGCCAAGCCGGGCGAGGGCTCCGCTCTCCGCCGCCTCCCTGGT
This sequence comes from Streptosporangium sp. NPDC001681, assembly GCF_040298085.1. NCBI lineage: Bacteria > Bacillati > Actinomycetota > Actinomycetes > Streptosporangiales > Streptosporangiaceae > Streptosporangium > Streptosporangium sp. NPDC001681. Next base: position 10,516 of record NZ_JBEOZN010000147.1, read on the forward strand.
CTTGACGACGAGCGTGTGCGCGAACCCGTCGGTGTCGGCCCGGACGACCAGGTCGACGTCCTTGAGCACCGACCGGTAGACGGCCGAGTCGCCCTGCAGTTCAGGTTCCGGCAGTTTCCCCGGCCACTTCAGCGACATCTCCCGGCCGGCCCGAGCCATCCGCACCATGGGCTCGTCCCCTCCACCGGAGAGGGTCAGATCGACGGTGGAGGCCCGGGGCCCGATGGACCCGTCGGGCCTGCGGATCAGGGTGACGTCCGGCGCCACCCAGGAGCTGTCCTGCCGGACCCTGACAGGGCGCAGGTGTTCCACCGCGGTGAAGGAACCGTCGGGGTTGGCGAAGACCTCCCTGCTCTCACCCCGCTTGGCGAGGATCTCCGTGCTGCGGCCCGTCTCGCGGGCGATCCTGCCGGCCTGCTCATCCGTCGGAGCCACCGGCTCCGCCGAGGACGCGACCGCCCTCGGAGCCCCTTCATGGACGTCGATCGCGACCGTTAACCCCGTAGCGATAACCCCGACGGCCAGTACGGCCGCCAGGCCCCGTAACGTTGACATGCGCCTCACCAGAAAAAGGGATGACAGCAGCCCAAAGCTGTGTCACCTGGTAGAAAAGGGGCAAATCAGCGCTGATGATCACCATGTAAAACCGGGTGACGCTCGTTGTCAATGATCTTTTTGCGATCGAAACGAACGTGCTTGCGGTTCTCGGTAAGCGATTTCCACAACTTCCCAGGTGGGTGCGTTCCACAACTTCCCGGGCGCGCGAGAAGAATGCCCCGGTTCTCTGGCCGGACGTCGCCCGGAAACCGCGGCGCGCCCCGGACCTCTCGGCACGGGGAACGGAGGCGCTTCGCTAGATCCCCTTCAGCTCCACCGTGGTGATCTCCGAGACGTCGGTTCCGGTGGCGGTGTCCCAGCGGACCGAGGTGGGGGCGGTGTCCAGGGACAGCACCGCCACCGCGTTGGAGAACCAGGGGCCGTTGGTGATCCGCCACCTGAAGGGCGCCTTGGGAATCTTGGCCAGCCGGGAGAGCGAGCGTCCGATCAGGCTGGCGACACCGAACTGGGCGACGATGTTGGCCAGGCGGAGCGTGCGGCTCAGCGGGTTGCGGATCGGCGAGCAGACCAGCTGGTAGACGGGGAGCCCGTGCGCCTTCGAGACATAGGAGTAGTGCACGTCTCCGGAGAGTATGATCACCGGCCTGCCCAGCCCGGCCAGCAGCCTGGACAGGTCCTCGAAGGAGCGCCGGAAGGCCGCCCAGTGCTCCAGGTCCAGCCCCTGGCGCAGCGCCTCCGACCAGCGGGCCACCCTGGCGCCCCAGGCCCCCTGCGCCAGCGCCTCGTTCCAGTTCTGGATGTGGTGGATGCCCGCGGGAAGCAGGAACGGCACCGAGGAGCCGATCACATAGCGCTTCGCGCCGTCCCGCTGGAGCTGCTCGGTGAGCCACTCCCACTCCACCGGGTCGATCATGCGCCGGTCTTTCGGGGTGAGCCGGCGGGAGCAACGGGAGTCCAGCATGATCAGGCGGGTGTCGCCGAGGTCGCGGGCGTAGCTCCACCGGCTGTCGACGGGTACGTCGTAGGCGTGCTCGGCGAACGCGTCGAGGACCTCCCCGCCGTCCCCCTCGGCCGCGCACACCTTGCTGAGCAGTTCGTCGGCGGCGCGCTCCGCCGGCGACAGGTTGCCCAGATGCTGGTAGACCCAGTAGGCGCCGATCCCGGAGATCACCCGGTGCCGCCACCACGGGACGTGCTCCATCTGCTCGCGCCAGGTGCTGGAGGTGTTGAAATCGTCGCGCAGGTCGTGGTCATCGAAGATCATCGCGGTGGGCACCGTGGAGAGGATCCAGCGGATCTCCGGGTCGGCCCACGCCAGGCGGTACAGCTCGGCGTACTCCTCGAAGTCGGCGATCTCCTTCTTCGGCTCGCTGTCCCTGCGATTTCCGATGAACTCCAGCATCTCGGCGGAGGGCTCGTCGGCGTAGACCTGGTCGCCGAGGAGCAGCAGCAGGTCGGGCCAGCGGTCCTCGGGCGCCTCCATCAGGGTGCAGCCGTACGCGCGCAGCATGTCCACCCCGTGGGAGATCGTGTGCAGGGGGTCGTGCGGCACGCTGGTCCGGCAGGAGCCGAACATCACCCGGTCCGGCCCGTCGGGGCCGAGCAGGCGGATGCGGCTGGGCGGCTGGTCGGGCAGCGGCCACACGGTCTCGGTGTCCAGGCGCACCTGGTAGGTCCCGCCGCCCGCCACGTCCACGATCGCGTAGTGGTGACCGTGCACCGTGAACGTCCTGGCCTGCGAGCTCACGCCACCGACCTCGACCGTCACCTCGCACGGCTCGCTCGTCTCCAGCCATACCGACGCGCTCGTCTCGTCGACGTAACGCAACATCGGTCCGAGCACAAGTTCCGGCACGTTCATCCCCTCAGTCACCGCACGACGGCGGGAATCCTTTACCGGAGCCCACCAGATCCGTACCTTCCTCCCAGATTGCCCAGAGACGCGGACAGATAACAACGCACCATCCGGTCGCGGTGGCGCGACCAGGCCTCGGAGCGGTCACGAGAACGAAACACTGCCCGTCCCCGCAGGCAAAAAAGCGCACCTACTCTGATCGTGACCAGCTGCCCCGGGCGGAGCAAAGGCGCTCCGCTCACCGTATGGAGGTTTCCCTTGAGGACGCTCACGGTGCCGTCGACGACGCCGGCCACCACCGCTCCCGTCAGCCCTGGCCGTCAGGCCCTCGACACCGCGCTCTTCCAGCTCGGCCAGGCGGCCGACCGGCTGGACCTGGACGACAGCCTGCGCGCCATGCTCGCCACTCCCCGCCGCTCACTCACCGTGTCGGTTCCGGTCCGCCGCGAGGACGGCCGGATGGACGTCGTGCAGGGTTTCCGGGTACAGCACAACATCACCCGTGGCCCGGCGAAGGGCGGCATCCGTTTCCACCCCCGCACCGACGTCCACGAGGTCACCGCGCTGGCCATGGGGATGACGTGGAAGTGCGCGCTGGCCGGCATCCCGTACGGAGGCGCCCAGGGCGGCGTCTCGGTGGACCCCGCCTCGCTGAGCACCCGGGAGCTGGAGCGGGTCACCCGCCGCTACGTCAACGAGGTGCTGCCGATCGTCGGCCCCGAGCGGGACGTCCCGGCCCCCGAGGTCGGCGCCGACAGGCGGACCATGGCCTGGATCATGGACACCTACTCGGTGAACGCGGGCTACCCGGTGCCCAGCGTGACGACCGGCGGATCGACGACCTCCGGCGGCGCGCCGGAGCGGGCGGAGGCCACCGCACGCGGCGTGCGGTTCGCCACGCTCAGGGCCATGTGCGGCTCCCCCGAGGGCCATACCATCGCGATCCAGGGCTTCGGCAAGGTCGGCGCCCCCACCGCGCGCCACCTCGCCGACGCGGGCGCTCTTGTGGTCGCGGTCTCCGACAGCACCGGGGCCGTGGTCAACCGTTCGGGCCTGGACGTCGACGGCCTGCGGGCGTGGTCGAAGGAGACCGGTGGAGTGCGCGGCTACCGCGAGGCGGACCCGCTGTCCCACGACGACCTGCTGGAACTCGATGTGGACGTGCTCGTTCCCGCGGCCCTGGAGGGGGCGATCACCGAGCAGAACGCCCCCCGGATCAGGGCCGGCCTGATCGTGGAGGGTGCCAGCTGCCCCACCACGCCCGGGGCGGACCGCGTCCTCGCCGACGCGGGCATCACGGTGGTCCCCGACATCCTGGCCAACGCGGGCGGTGTGATCGTCTCCTACCTGGAGTGGCTGCAGGAGGCGCAGGCTCGTTCCTGGAGCGCACGCGAGGTGGACGCGAGGCTCCGCGGCCTCGTGGAGAACGCGTTCGACACGGTCGCGGCGGTCTCGGCCGAGGGAGGGATCACCCTGCGCCAGGCCGCCCACGTGATCGGCGTCGGCCGGGTCGCCGAGGCGCACCGCTCGCGCGGGCTCTGATCCTGAAAGCCGTGCCCCGTCACGCGCTACCGGGCCGCGGCGGTGACGATTTCCTCGCAGATCGCATGGGTGGCCAGGGCGTCGGCGGCGTCGACGACGGTGCCGGAGCGGACCGCGTCGAGGAACTCCAGGCAGACCTGCTCGATGCCCCGCTGCCGGGAGACCGGGGTCCAGTCGCCCCGCCTGGTCAGGGTCTCGGCGCCGGCGTGGTCGGTCACCTCGGCCATGTTGACCACCCGGCGCTTGGCGCCGCCGCCCATGACCTCCACGCTCTCCTCCGCCAGGCCGCCCATCCTGTTCATGATCCCGAAGGCGGTGAAGCCGTCCCCGGAGAGCTCCAGCGTCACGTGCTCCAGCAGTCCCTCCCTGACCCGGGTGCGGACGACGGTGTGCTCGACCTCACCCGGCACCAGGAACCTGAGCGTGTCCACGACGTGGATGAAATCGTCGTAGACGACGGCCCGCGGGCTCTCCGGATGGCGCGCACGGTGCTTCTGCATCACCACCAGATCGCGGGGAAGATCGCGCAGAGCGGCGTAGGACGGCGCCCTACGGCGGTTGAAACCGACGAGCAGCGACCGCTCGCTCTCCCGCGCCAGCCGCACCAGGCGCTCGGCCTCGGCGAGGGTGTAGGCGATCGGCTTGTCCAGGTAGACGTGGACGCCGGCCCGCAGCAGCGGCTCGACGACCTTCACGTGCGCCTCCGTCGCGACGTGCACGAAGGCCGCCTCGACCCCCGCGCCGAGCACCTCGTCCACCGAGGAGAACCGGCGTTCGACCCGGTAGGCGTCACCGAGGCGGTCGAGGGTGGCACGGTCGCGGGTGCACAGGTGCAGGTCGAGGCCGGGGGTCGCGCCGAGGACGGGCAGGTAGGCCTTCTGCGCGATGTCCCCGAGGCCGATGACAGCGATCTTCATGCTGAGAGCCTACGGCGCGCGCTTTTCCGGCGCGTACGTCGCGCCCCCGGGCCGGCGCACCTGCCGTACGGCGTCCGGCCGGTTCCTACGCCGCCGCGGCCAGACGGTCACGCCACCACGCGATCGTCGCGACCAGCGCCTCGTCCATCGGGGTCGGCGCGATGCCGAAGGCCTTCTGGAAGTCATCCGAGTCCAGGACGAAGGGCCGGACGAACTGGTAGCGCAGCTCCTCCAGCTCGCCGAGCATCGGGGAGAAGGTCCCGGCGGCGCGCAGCAGCCAGTGCGGCATGGCCTTGACCCCCGGGTCGGGGATTCCGGCGAGCGCGCACAGCCGCGCGGCGACCTCGCGCACCGTCATCGGCTCGTTCGTCGGGATGTGCCAGGCTCGGCCCCAGGCCCGGTCACCCTCACCCGCCGCGACCAGGGCCCGCGCGACATCGGGCACGTAGGTCCAGCTGTGCGGCTGTGCGGGGTCGCCGACGACGCGAACGGCCTTGCCCGCCAGCAGCCTGGGCACGAGCCTCTCCCCCAGGTGTGACTGGTCCAGGCAGCCGGGGCCGAAAAAGTCGGATCCGCGCACCTCGGTCACCCGGACCCGGCCCGCCTCGTGCGCGGCCAGGGCCTCCTGCCACAGCCGGACCCGTATCTCGCCCTTGGCGCTGGGCGGGGTCAACGGGTCACTCTCCCGCATCGGCCTGGTGGGAGCGGCGTAGACGTAGAGGTTGCCGAGGATGACGTATCCGGCGCCGGTGTCCTCGGCGGCTCCCAGCAGCGACGCGGCGAGCGGCGGCCAGTCCCGCGCCCACCGGTGGTAGGGCGGGTTGACGCAGTTGTAGAGGACGGCGGCGCCCCTGGTCAGGGCGGTCAGCTCCGTGCGGTCGCCCGCGTCGGCGGCGACCCTGCGGATGCCCGGCAGTTCGGGTCCCGAGCCCGAGCGGCTGAGCAGGACCACCTCGTGGCCCTGTCCGGCCAGCAACCGGGCGACCTCGGAGCCGACCTGACCGGCTCCCGCGATGACGTGCTTGGCCATGATGGTTCTTCCTTCACTGGTTCCAGAGGAGCCGCAGCGCGGCATTGACGACGAAGAGTGCGGCGAAGGCGATCCCGGGGACGACACGGCCGGCCATGACCAGCGCCGCGGCGCCGCCGCCGAACCAGAGCACCTCCAGGACGGCACGGGCGAGACCGGTGAGCGGGATCGTCGCGCCGTTGGGCGCGCCGAAGATCGCCCAGGCCACGACGAACAGCGCGGGGCCGCCGAGGCCGAGGAGCAGCTTCACCGGCCAGTTCGAACCGGTGACGAAACCCCAGTAACCGACCGAGGCCAGCACGCCCAGCTCCAGCAGGAACATGACGAGCAGGTTGGTGTTCTTGGCCAGTGAGATCATGGGGGCTCCTAAGAGATTGCCGCTCCGTTCTGAGAGCAATGCTCTCGTTAAAGAGCGCCGTTCGTCAAGAGCAGTGCTCTCGTTTCTTTCCAGTGCTCTGATATGGTCGGGACATGAGTTCGAGCCTCACCGCACGCGAAAGGGTCAGGGCCGAGCTGACCCGCGAGATCGCCGACGTCGCCCGCGGGCAGCTGGCCGTCGACGGCGCGAGCGGCCTGTCCCTGCGCGCGGTCGCCCGCGAGATGGGCATGGCCTCCTCCGCGATCTACCGCTACTTCCCCTCCAAGGACGACCTGCTCACGGCCCTGATCATCGACGGCTACAACGCCCTCGGCGAGGCCGTGGAGAACGCCGACGCGGCCGTCCCGCACACCGACCACGCGGGCAGGTGGATGGCGGTCTGCCACGCCGTACGGGACTGGGCACTGGCCCACCCGCACGAGTACGCCCTGCTGTACGGCTCCCCCGTCCCCGGCTACCAGGCTCCGCAGGACACCGTCCCCGCCGCGATCCGCGACACCGTCGTCTACGGCCGGATCGTCTCCGACGCCCACCGGGCCGGAACCCTGAACCCACCCGGCGACCACCCGCCCGCCCCGCCGTCCTTCCGCGAGGACGCCGCACGCCTGCGCGAGCTGATGCCCGACGTCCCCGACGACGTGATCGTCCGCGGCCTGATCACCTGGACCGGCCTGTTCGGCTGGATCAGCTTCGAGTTGTTCGGCCAGTTCAACAACGCGATCCTGGACCGCGCCGCGGCCTTCGACCACACCATGCGCTGTCAGGCCCGCACCCTCGGCCTACCCGCCTGACATGTCACGACTTAGCGGCGATCGGTAACGGTTGCCGATTCAACGTGATAAATGAGAAGAATCGGCTTTCGAGTGAGCCGTCCCCCCACAGGCGAGAGGCGCTGCCGACTTCATGGTGGACAGTCCCATTCACGGCGAGGGTGTGACGGTCCGCACCCTCTTCGAGCGGAACTCCTTCGCACTGGACTACTACCAGCGTGAGTACACCTGGACCCGGCACGAGGTCAGCACGCTGATCGACGACCTCAGCCAGCGCTTCCTCAGCCAGTGGAACCCCCTGCACGACCAGGAGGAGGCCGGCCGCTACGCCCCGTACTTCCTGGGCCCCTACGTCTACCACGAGAGCGACGGCCGCACCTTCCTCGTCGACGGCCAGCAGCGCGTCACCACCCTCCACCTCGTGCTCATCTATCTCCGGCAGCTGCTGCTCGACCAGGAGATGTGGATCAACGTCGACGAGCTGGAAGGGCTCACCTACACGGCGCGGCACGGCAGACGGAGCTTCAAGGTCGGCAGCTCCGAGGAGCTGTCCCGCGCGCAGCTGCTCAACTCCCTGGTCACCGATTGGAACGGTCTCAAGGGGTTCACCCTGCCCGACGACGCGCACATCTCGGTACGCAACCTGCACGACCGGAGCAGGGAGATCGACGGGGAGTTCCCCGAGGAGTTGCGCGGCGAGGCCCTGGTGCCCTTCGTCCGGTGGCTGCTGGACCGGGTCTGCCTGGTCGGCATCCGGGCCCTCGACCAGGAGAACGGCCGCGAGATCTTCGTGTCGATGAACGACCGGGGGCTCCGGCTGAGCCACGTGGACCTGCTCAAGGGCCATCTCTTCCGGCGGATCGGCGAGCAGCCGCGCGAGGAACTGGGCAGGGAGTGGGCCGACATGCTGGCCCGTCTCACCACCGCGGAGACCGACTCCCCCGAGGCCAACACGCCCAGCGCGTACGTCCGCTCGTTCCTGCTGGCGCAGTACGCGCACCTCGACAAGGACTCCGAGGACGCCGCCGAGATCGGGCGGGCCGTCCACGAGTGGATCCTGCGCAACGACGTCCAGCTGGGCCTCGGCCGCCCGGCAGAGGCCGAAAAGTTCGTGCGGAAGCTCACGGACGTGTCGAAACGCTACTGCGAGCTGCTCCGCGCCTGCCGGGAGTTCACGCCCGCCCTGGCAGCCGTCTACTTCAACGGCTACAACGGCATCGACAACCAGTTCACACTGCTGCTCTCCGTCGTCTCTCCCGAGGACACCGACGAGGTGTTCGTCCGGAAGACCTCGATGGTCGCCTCATTCCTTGACCTCCTCTACGTGCGCAGGTGCGTCAACAACCTTCCCGTGCAGCGCCGCGACCTCGACGAGGTCATCCACCGGCTGATCCCCGTCCTGCGGATCTGCCGGACCGCCGAGGACGTCGCCACGGTCCTCGGCCGGGAGACCTCCCTGCTCGACCACGACTTCCGCGAGCTGGCCTCCTTCGGGCTGCGGGCCAACAACCGCCGCGTGGTCCGCTACCTGCTCTCCCGGATGACCGCCCACGTCCAGCGCGCCTGCGAGGGAGGGCAGCACGAGTACGCCTTCCTGCGGGGGCGGCGCGACTACGAGATCGAGCACATCTGGGCCAACCGCTTCGAACGGTACCGGGACGCCGTCAAGACCACCGCCGAGTTCTACATCCGGCGCAACCGCCTCGGCGCCCTGCTGCTCCTGCCCAAGTCCGTCAACGCGAGCTTCCGCGACGATCCCTACGACAGGAAGATCGAGCACTACTACGCGGAGAACCGGCTCGCCGCCTCCCTGCACCCCAAGAGCCGCCTGCGCAACACCCCGTTCACTCACTACCTCAGGGACTCGGGGCTGGACAAGGCGTTCCGGCCCTGCCCCAGTTTCGGGGTACGGGAGATCGAACAGCGCCAGCACCTCTACCGGCTGCTCTGCGAGGAGATCTGGAACCCGGCCAGGCTCGGCTTCCGCCTGCCGGTGATCCCGCTCCCGACTCCTGTCGAGTCGCCCACGGCCCGCCGCCACTACGGCGTCGAGGTCGCCGACCTGATCAGGAGCGGCCTGATAGCGCCGAACGCCAAGATCTTCCGTACGGTCAAGGGCGAGGTCCACCACGCCACGATCGAGGAGGACGGAAGGATCAGGCTGGCGGCGACGGACCAGGCGTACCACTCCCTGTCCGCCGCCGGGGCCGCGGCCGCGGGGAGCAAGGCGTGCGCCGGCTGGGACGTCTGGCGCATCGACCGCGACGGCGCGGCGATCCCGCTGAAACGCCTCCGCGAGGAGGCCATCACCCGCGGCCTCGTTTCCAGCAGCCGAGGATGAGACCTGCTCTCACCGCCGAACCAGCATCCAGAACCGGACAGGTGAGGGCGCTGAGAGCGTGTTCGGCGGACCGGCGGCGGGCCTTCCCGCTACCGTCGCGTCCATGACTTCAGGCGGGTCGCCGGTGTTGCCGGTTGATCAGTATGTGGCCTCACTCGCACGCAAATGGATGGGCGCCGGAGCGATCCTGCGGGACGAGTCGGGCTCGGTGCTGCTGGTGAAGCCGACCTACAAGCCGACCTGGGAGGTTCCCGGCGGGGCGATCGAGGCCGACGAGTCCCCGCAGGCCGCCTGCCGAAGGGAGGTGGCCGAGGAACTCGGTCTGGACCGTCCGGTGGGACGGCTGCTGGCAGTGGACTGGATACCCTCCCGGCCCAAGTGGCCCGATGGGTTGGCCATCGTGTACGACGGCGGAGTCCTCACCCCGGACGAGATCTCCGCGATCCGGGTGCCGGAAGAGGAACTGGCCGGGTGGGCGTTCGTCGCACCGGCGCAGGTGGAATCGCTGGCGCACCCGCGACTGGCCCGGCGGGTCGCCGCCTGTGTGCGAGCACTGGAGACCGGGACGACGGCATCCCTGGAGAACGGCAGCCCGACCGATTGAGATGACAGCCTCACCGGGAGGGGTCCGGCCGGGGCACGGGGGAAGGCCCCGGCTGGACGTCTGGTGTCGGCCCTGCCCCTCTCCTTTCGAGGGAGCGACAGGACTTGAGGGGAGAGGCAGAGCAGTTGACCGCCGGCCTCCGCGCGGCTCGCGGGGAGCCATGTTCGTCTCCCTATTCGGAGGCCGGTTCGGGAGTCAACGGGTTGTCAGGGGGCGGAGTGGCCCGGATGCGGCCCATGATCCCCGAGGCGTGCCACGACCTCGCGGCGACGATCATTATGGAACCGTCGACAACCTCTACCGGGAGAACGCCTTCCGTACGGCACCGCGGATGACCTCGCCCGGCCGCTGCCGTTCCCCGTGCGGGGAGGTGAGGACGACGAGTGATCCGGTGACGGCGGGAAGGACCCACTGCAGGACGCGCAGCTGCTGCGTGCCGGTGACGTCGTCGGGAGTTTCCCTGCCGAACTTCACCGCCCCCCTCCACCGGCACGTCGCCGGCGCCCACGAGCTTGGCGCCGAGTACTCCGGTGTAGGCGGCCGACCGACGACCAACCCCGGAGGTTGCGCTCGGCATGCTCATGCCCCATGCGTGAGCCCTATCCAGCAGGCGACCCTCATGGCGCAACTCTTTCATATAGGAAAGAGTTGCGCCATGACTGGAAGTAGCACAATGGCCACCTTCGGTTCTGTCGGCGAGGCGCAACGGGGCCTCGTGTCGACGAGGCAGGCGGTCCAGAACGGCGTCTCCAATCTGGACATGACCCGGCTCACCCAAGATGGGGTGCTCAATCGTGTCGCTTACGGTGTCTACCGCGTTTCAGGTTCACCCGCCGGTCCGCTCACCGAACTGCGTGCCGCATGGCTCATGCTCGAACCACAGACCGGGGCCGATGTCCGGATCCATGCTGTCGTGGCCCTGCCGAACTCTTACCTGGGCTCTGCTTCCGCGAAGAGGTGATCGTTCACCTCAACCTCCCGAGGATGCTCCGGCCTTCAGGCCGGGGAGGAATCAGGAGCGGGAGGGCCGCCAAGGCCCGAGCGTGCCCTGACCGGTCGGTCATGTCGATCGGCTTCTTTCTGGGTGGTGTAGCCGTAGCCGTCCGCGCGTTGAAGGTGACGGACGTGCCGGTGGTTGATCCCGGTGACGCGGCCGTGCCGGGTGGTGATGTCGAACGAGCCGGAGGAGCGGACCAGGACTCGCCCGGCGTGAATCCCGGCCTTCTTGCCCGCTGGGACGTTCGCCCGGACCAGGTCGCCGGTTTGGAAGCCGTGGTGCCGTTTGATCCGTGGCCGGGAAAGGCGGGGGAATCCGTATCGGTCGGGGGTGGTGCGGGCGTAGGTGCCGCGCCCGGTCGCCGTGACCACCAGGACCACCGGCGGCCAGGCGGTCACGCTCTCCAGTTCGCCGACGTGCAACGCGTCCAACGTGTGCGACTTGGCGGCGCCGGTACGGGAGCGGTTCCATTTGGTGCGCCCGCCGGAGGCGGTGTGAACGGGAAGGCCGGTCGCTTCCAGTGCCCGCCACAGCGCCCACCGGGTGGCGTTGACGGCGGCGGCATCTCGCAGTGGAGCCTTCGCCTGCCGGAGGATCTTCGTCAGGAGGGCGGGCCTGCCGTTGAGGAATTCCTCGATCGGGGTGGCGTTCTTGGCCTGGTTGCAGCCGATGCACGCCACGGTCAGGTTGCTGATCCGGTCCGAGCCGCCCCGGGAACGCGGGTGGATGTGGTCGAGGTTGAGTGGTACGCCGCTCGCGCCGCAGTAGGCGCAGGTGCGCCCCCACTTGGCCAGCAGGTATTCGCGGACCTCGTACCCGGCGAGGGTGCCCTGCTGGTACTCCGCTCCTTCGAGCGGCCGCCCGGCCGACAGGGCGTGGGTGTCGAAGGAGACCCGCTCCACGTGGACGGCGGCCACGGGCGCCCACCTGGTCAGCCGCGCCACCCACGACATGGTGGTGTCCACACGGTGTCGCAGGGACGGCGCGAGCCACCCCGGGGGTCTGGTCCGGTTGAGGAACCGGGGGGCGCGGTAACGCAGGTTCGCGCTACGGCGTCGCCGTCGATACCGCGAGCGGGCGGTGAGCTTGTCGCGGATCGCCGCGCCTCGGTGGTCGAGCTGGATCGCGTACCTTCCCCTCCGGTTCGCGCCGCGCGAGGTGAACACGGCCAGGCCGGTGTGCTTGCTGCCGGGGTCGATGCCCACGTGCACGCCTTCGACGGTCGAGGTCGCCACGTCGCGGTCCTTGAGGCGGATGACGAACGGGGTGTGACGGTGAACCACCGCCCGCCCGGCCGCCAGCAGGCGACGGGCACGGGCGGGATGGCAAGGGTCGAGCGGGTGGCCGCGGGCGTCCAGGACGAACACGACGGGGTGAACCTCACGGTTCGCTCCCTCGGACGCCGAAGCGTCCTCGGGGTGACGTCGAGCAGACCGGGTGCCGGTCCGCTCGATCTCCCCTCGCCCAGGTCGAACACCAGGTACCGCCGTGTGGCGGTGTCCGTGAGCCGTTTCGTGCCCACCCTCGGGCGTGTCTGCTCCCACGGATTCCAGAGCGGCAGGCTGAGGAAGCACCCGCCGGTGGGTC
>NZ_JBEOZN010000148.1:0-22818 GCF_040298085.1 Streptosporangium sp. NPDC001681
GGTCAGCGCGGGCTTGGGGAAGTCCTCGTAGACCTCCCGCCAGTCGCGGATGCGGACGTCCACCGGGCGGCGCGTCGGCAGCTCTCGTCCGTGAGCCGCGCCGTACGGCTCCTCAGTCGAGGTAGTCGCGGAGCATCTGCGCCCTTGTCGGGTGGCGTAGCTTGGCGAGGGTCTTCGACTCGATCTGACGGATGCGCTCGCGCGTCACGCCGAACTCCCTGCCGACCTCCTCCAGCGTCCGGGGGTGGCCGTCCGCGAGCCCGAAGCGCAGCTGGATGATGCGCTGTTCCCGATCTGAGAGCGTCGCGAGGATGTCGTCGAGCTGGTCCTGCAACATGATGAAGGCCGCCGCCTCCATCGGGACCACCGCGTCCGCGTCCTCGATGAAGTCACCGAGGTCGGAGTCCTCCTCACCGATCGGCGACTGGAGCGAGACCGGCTCCTGGGCGATCCGCTGGATCTCGATCACCCTGTCGATCGGCAGGTCCATCTCCAGGGCGATCTCCTCGGGCGCGGGCTCGCGGCCGAGGTCCTGGTGGAGCTGGCGCTGGACACGCACCAGCTTGTTGATCGTCTCGACCATGTGCACCGGAATCCGAATGGTGCGCGCCTGGTCCGCGATGGCCCTGGTGATCGCCTGGCGAATCCACCAGGTGGCATATGTGGAGAACTTGTAGCCCTTGGTGTAGTCGAATTTCTCGACCGCCCGGATGAGCCCGAGGTTGCCCTCCTGGATGAGATCCAGGAACAGCATGCCGCGCCCCACATATCTTTTGGCGATTGACACGACCAGCCGCAGATTGGCCTCGATCAGCCGCTGCTTGGCCCGCGTGCCCTGCCAGGCGAGTTCCTTGAACTCCGGGAAGACCAGGCGTGAGACGACGCTGGTCAGCTTGTCCTCGGCGAACAGGCCCGCCTCGATGGACTTGGCGAGCTCCACCTCCTCCTCGGCCGTGAGCAGGGGCACACGACCGATCTCCCGCAGGTAGATCCGGACGAGATCGCTGGTAGGAGCCCTTTTCCCGATATCCTCCTCATCGGACCGGGCGGGTTCCTCGTCGCTCTGGGGCTCGAGGACCTCCACTCCGTGCTCGGCGAGCATGCGGACGACGCGTTCAAGCGCGTCGGACGGCAGCTCGGACTTGTCGAGAGCGGCGGCCACGTCATCGACCGTGACGCTTCCGCGCTCCCTTCCCTTCGTGACGAGGTCGGCCACCTGGTCTACCGATGGCGGCCCACTTGGCAGCACCGATGCACCCACGGGAGACAGTCTGCTGTATTGGGTCCCCTAAATGGCAGACCTATTTTTGTCACCGAAGGTAAGGCTGCGATCATTATCGAATTGAGACCTTATTCGGGTTTGGTGGAATCGCCTCGCGGATATTAAAGCCAATTACGCGATCAGCTCGCGGCGGCGCGTTCCCTCAGCACGCGCCGCTGCTGCTCGAGCGCGACCAGTTCCGCGTACAGCCGCTTGTACTCCTCCGGTTCCTCGACGGGATTGGTCCGCTCCATGCGTGATTTGAGCTGATCGAGCACGCGGGTGACGGCGATCAGTTCGAGTGCCACCAGCAGCCCCGCCGCGTACCGTTCCTCGCTCGTCAGGTCGGCGCGGATCTCCTCGACCGCGAAACGGGTCAGGAGCCCTCTCAGGGAGTCGCTCACGCCGTTCAGCAACCGGTCCACCCACTCTCGCCCACCGGCTCCGGCCGCCGCCGTGCCGCCCGCGTCGGCGATGAGCTTGTAGAGGGCGAGATGCTCGGGAAGGGTGAACGCCTCCCCGCCCATCACGTCGAACTCCGGGCCGAGCAGCGCGGGACGCTGCACCGCCAGTTTGAGAACCTCGGCCTCGGTCCTGACGGTGGGATCGGTCAGGTCCGCGACCTTCCTCGGCCTGGCCTTCTGACGGGGACCCGGCTGTGCCCGCAGGGACACCTCCATGATCCGGTCCAGCACGAAGCTCTCGTCGTTGAAACCGAGCCAGCGGTCCAGGCTCACCGCGTACAGCTTGCGCAGCCCCTGGTCCTTGATCCGGGCCACGATGGGCGCCGCGGCGTCGAGTCCGGCGAGCCGCCCCTCGTTGGTGCTCGCGTCGTAGCGGGAGATCACGCTGCGAATGGCGAAGGCGAACAGCGGCTCCCGGCCGGCGATCAGGTCGCGCACGGCCGCCTCGCCGTGCCTGATGCGCAGGTCGCACGGGTCGAGCCCGTCCGCCTGCACCGCCACGAAGGTCTGGGTGGCAAACTTCTGCTCGTCGGCGAAGGCGCGCAGCGCCGCCTTCTGCCCGGCGGAGTCACCGTCGAAGGTGAAGACCACCTCGCCCTGGGAGCCCGTGTGGTCGAGCAGCAGCCGCCGGAGCACCTTGATGTGCTCCTCGCCGAACGCGGTGCCGCAGGTGGCCACCGCCGTCGGCACGCCCGACAGGTGGCAGGCCATCACATCGGTGTAGCCCTCGACGATCACGGCCTGGGAGCGCTTGGAGATCTCGCGTTTGGCCAGGTCGACACCGTAGAGAACCTCGCTCTTCTTATAGAGCGGGCTTTCCGGGGTGTTCAAATACTTCGGCCCGTCTTCGGCGTCGTTCAACTTCCGCGCGCCGAAACCAATGACATCGCCGGTTATATCGCGAATAGGCCAGACCAGCCGTCCTCGGAAGCGGTCGATCGGGCCGCGCCGCCCCTCCTTGGCCAGCCCTCCCTTGATCAGTTCCGCGCTGGTGAACCCTTTGGCCATCAGGTGCCGCGAGAGCGCCTCCCACTCGGCCGGGGCGTACCCGACGCCGAAACGCTCGGCGTCGACCCGCTCGAACCCGCGCTCCGACAGGAACCTGCGCCCGATCGCGGCGTCGGGCGCGGACAGCTTCGAGGCGTAGAACTCGGCCGCCGCCCGATGGGCCTCGATCAGGCGGGTGCGCTCGCCCTGCTCGCGTCCCGGGACGTATCCGCCCTGCTCGTAGCGGAGCTGGATGCCCGCCCGGCCGGCCAGCCGCTCGACCGCCTCGCCGAACGACAGGTGCTCCAGGCGCCGGACGAAGGTGATGACGTCACCGCCCTCGGCGCAGCCGAAGCAGTACCAGTACCCCCGGGTGGGGGTCACGTTGAACGACGGGCTCTTCTCCTCGTGGAAGGGGCAGAGCCCTTTCAGGTTGCCGCCGCCCGCGTTGCGGAGCTGGATGTGCTCGCCCACGATGTCGGCGATCGGTGAGCGCTCCCGTACGAGCGCGATGTCCTCGTCACTGATCCGGCCTGCCACGCCGCGAGTCTAGTCCGGCCCCCCGACAGGTCGGAGCAGTCGGCCCGGTCCGCCTCCGGACGGGTGGCAGCGGTGCCGCCGGGACGGGAGGGACAGGAGGAACGATGACTTTCCCGAAGCGGTCGTGACCAACCATGACGTCGGTTACAAAGGTAAAGGCGGATTCTCGATAATGTACGCGGGTGGAGATCATGCGATCGGGGCATATAGCACGATTGGCCGCTGTGACAGGTGCGGTACTCGTCACCGGAGCCTGCGCGTCGCCGGGTGGGGTGGCGGGCATCGGCACGGCGGCTCCGAGCTTCGAGTCCGAGGCTGCCGCCGGGGCACCGGCCTCGGTCACCGCGACCATGCCCGAGGCGACGCCGACCCCCGCCCCGCAGACGGCGGTCGACCGTCCCAAGGCCGACCCCCCGGTGCGGGTTCCACCGCCGAAGGTTTCCGAACACAGCTATGTCTTCCCGGTGAAGGGCTGCTCGGTCAACTACCAGAGCAGGCTTCTGGTACTGCCCAAGACCACGATCTGGGCGGCCAAGGGCTGCTCCTTCGTCTCGCCGGTGAACGGCGTGGTCGACGAGGTCAACGTCAAGAACCGCTGGAAGCCGTCCACCGATCGCGGCGCCGACCGTGAGGGGCGCTTCGTCACGGTCATCGGCGACGACGGCGTGCGCTACCTGGGCGGCCACCTGGACAAGGTGGCCCCGGAGGTCCGGCCGGGGCTGCGCGTCAGCGCCGGCCAGGTCCTGGGCCAGATCGGCAACTCGGGCAACGCCCGCTCCACGGCCAGCAACCTCTATTTCGCGATCTCCTGGAAGGCCGATCCCTCGCTGTGGTGGGTCCGCCGGGGCATGGTCAAGCCGTGGGACTATCTGGACGCCTGGCTGAAGGGCAACCCCACGCTCTCTCCGGCCGACGAGATGCGGGCCGTGATGAACCGGACCGGGGCGGCTCCCAGGTGCGTCACCCTCTGCGCGTCGAAGCCGGCGCCGACGAAGAAGCCCACCAAGAAGCCGGAAGAGCCCGAGGAGCAGGAGCAGATCACACTGGGCGGCGGCTGAGCGCGACAGCGGGTCAGTGACCCGCCAGGTGGCGGTGCCAGGCGACCGCGGAGGTGTCGGTGAGCGAGGCGATCTGGTCGATGACCACGCGGAGCCGATCGGCGTTCCCCGCCGCCCTGGTGAAGGCGGGCCTGAAAGCCGGTTCCAGGGTGCCGGGGGCACCCAGCATGATCTGGTGGGCCAGGTCGTGGATCAGCTCGCGCTGCCTGGCCTGGTTGGCGTTGTGCGCGTCGCTGGCCATCACGTAGTGGGCGGTGACCCCCTTCAGCAGCGCGCACTCCAGCCGGGTGGCCCTGGGCACGATCAGGTCGGCGCTGTAGCGCCCGGCGGCCGGGCCGTACGCCTCGCGGGTGGCCACCTCGGCGGACCTGCAGAAGTGGCCGATGAGCGAGCTGGTGAGTCCCTTGATCGCGGCGAGGTCGGCGAGCGAGCGGTCGAAGTGGCGGGGCCAGAGCGGCTGGGTGATCAGGCGCCCGAAGAGATCCTCCAGTTCGCCGGGCTCCGCGTCGGGGGCGTACCACTCGCGGGTGGTCGCGCAGACCTCCCGGCGCTCCGCCGGGTCGCGCATCGCCTCCAGCACCACGTTGCCCGAGTGGAGCGCGTCTTCCAGGTCGTGCACGGAGTAGGCGACGTCGTCGGCCCAGTCCATGATCTGGGCTTCGAAGCTGACCCGTCCCTCGGGTGCGCCCTCCCTGATCCACTCGAAGACCGGCAGGTCATCGTCGTAGACGCAGTACTTGGCACTTCTTTCCCTGGTCCACGGGTATTTGACCGCCGCGTCCAGAGCGGCGCGGGTGAGGTTGAGGCCGGCGCTACGGCCGTCCTCGGTGACCACCTTGGCCTCCAGCCGGGTCAGCAGGCGCAGGCTCTGCGCGTTGCCCTCGAAGCCGCCGCACCCGGCGGCGAGTTCGTTGAGCGCCGTCTCCCCGTTGTGGCCGAACGGCGGGTGGCCGAGGTCATGGGCCAGGCAGGCGGTCTCCACCAGGTCGGGGTTCCTGCCCAGCGCCTCACCCATCTCCCGGCCGATCTGCGCGCACTCCAGCGAGTGGGTAAGGCGGGTTCGGGGGATGTGCTGGCCGCTGCCGAAGGTCTCTCCCGGGCCGACGACCTGGGTCTTGGCGGCGAGCCGCCGCAGCCCGGCGCTGTGCAGCACGCGTGCCCGATCACGCCCGAACGGGTTTCTGCCGGGGTTGCCGGGAGGTTCCGGCACCCACCTGACCTGGTCGTGTTCGTCATAGCCATGCATAAGTGCAGTGATTTTATCCGCGAAAGGAGAGCACTATGCGGAACGGCGAGAAAACACCTGGTTACCGGGACCCGTGACCTTTGCCCCGGCTCGTACCGGACCCCGGGGCCGCCCCGGCGCGGTGGGACGACCACGGGGCCCGACTCCGCGGGTGTCGCCTCCGGCGGTGCCGGAGGCGGCACACCCGCGAAGTTCCGGGGGAGATCCGGAGGTCAGCGAGTGTCGGATCCGGCGCGGGCCAGGGTGGCGCGAGCGGCCTCCAGCCGGGCGACCGGGACACGGAACGGCGAGCAGGACACGTAGTCCAGACCCATCTGGTGGCAGAAGTGGATCGAGTCGGGGTCTCCGCCGTGCTCGCCGCAGATGCCCAGCTTCAGGTCGGGCCGGACCTTGCGGCCCTCCTCCGCGGCGATGCCGACGAGCCTGCCGACGCCGTCACGGTCCAGGGTCTCGAACGGGGAGACACCGAAGACGCCAAGCTCGAAGTACTTGGAGAAGAACGCGGCCTCGACGTCGTCGCGAGAGAAACCCCAGGTCATCTGGGTCAGGTCGTTGGTGCCGAAGGAGAAGAACTGGGCGGCCTCGGCGATCTGGCCGGCGGTCAGCGCCGCGCGCGGCACCTCGATCATCGTGCCGATCAGCGCCTCGACCCCGGCCTCGGCAAGGATCTTCCGCGCCTCGTCCTTGACGTGCTCCAGCTCCTGGACCGCGGCCACGAGCGGAATCATGATCTCCGCGCGGCTGCCGGGCACGGCCTTGGCCGCCGCCGCGATCGCCCGGACCTGCATGGCGAACACGCCGGGGATGACCAGGCCGAGCCGGACACCGCGCAGGCCCAGCATCGGGTTCTGCTCGTGGAGCCGCTTGAGCGCGGCCAGCAGTTCGCGGTCCTTCTTCTCCGCCCCGTCGCCCGCGAGGGCGACCTTCACCGACAGCTCGGTGAAGTCGGGCAGGAACTCGTGGAGCGGCGGGTCGATCAGGCGGATCGTGACGGGCAGCCCCTCCATCGCCTGGAAGATCCCCGTGAAGTCCGCCCTCTGCAGCGGTTCCAGCGCGGCCAGTGCCCGCTCACGCCCCTCCTCGGAGGTGGCCAGCACCAGGTCCTCGACCAGGCTGCGACGCTCGCCGAGGAACATGTGCTCGGTACGGCAGAGCCCGATGCCCTGGGCACCGAACCTGCGCGCCCTGGCGGAGTCCTCGGCGTTGTCGGCGTTGGCGCGCACGGCCATCCGGCGTACCTCGTCGGCGTGGGACATGATCCGGTGCACGGCGCCGACGAGCTCGTCGTCCTGGTCGCCCACCCCCTCGAAGTACTCCACGATCGGAGAGGGGACCACGGGCACCTCACCGAGGTAGACGGTCCCGCTGGTGCCGTCGATGGAGATGACGTCACCCTCGGAGACCACGATGCCGGAAGACGTGGTGAACCTGCGGTCCTTGACCGAGACCTCCAGTTCCTCGGCCCCGCAGACGCAGGTCTTGCCCATGCCCCTGGCGACCACGGCGGCGTGCGAGGTCTTGCCGCCGCGGCTTGTCAGGACGCCCTGGGCGGCGATCATCCCGGCCAGGTCGTCGGGGTTGGTCTCCCTGCGGACCAGGATGACCGCCTCTCCCCGCGCGGCGAGTTCGACGGCCCGCTCGGTGGAGAAGACGGCCTTGCCGACGGCCGCGCCCGGTGAGGCGTTCATCCCCTTGGCGATCACCTCGCCGCCGGAGTCGGCGGCGAAGCGGGGGAACATGAGCTGGGCGAGCTGGTGGCCGGTCACCCGGGTCACGGCCTCGTCGAGGTTGATCAGCCCCTGGTCGGCGAGCTGCACGGCGATGCGGAAGGCCGCGCCCGCGGTCCGCTTGCCCACCCGGGTCTGGAGCATCCAGAGCCTGCCGCGCTCGACGGTGAACTCGATGTCGCACAGGTCCCGGTAGTGGTTCTCCAGCGTCTCCATGATCCGCATGAGCTCGTCGTAGACGGCCTTGTCGAGGCTCTCCAGCTCCTGCAGCGGCATGGTGTTGCGGATGCCCGCGACCACGTCCTCGCCCTGGGCGTTCTGCAGGTAGTCGCCGTAGACGCCCTGCTGTCCCGAGCCGGGGTCGCGGGTGAAGGCCACACCGGTTCCGGAGTCCATGCCGCAGTTGCCGAAGACCATCGAACAGACGCTGACCGCAGTGCCCAGGTCGGCCGGAATGCGTTCCTGACGGCGGTAGAGGACGGCTCGCGGGGCGTTCCACGACTTGAACACGGCCTCCACCGCCATGCTCATCTGCCGGTGGGGGTCCGCGGGGAAGTCCTCGCCGGTCTGGGCACGGACGATGTCCTTGTAGGTCGCGACCAGGCGCCGGAAGTCGGCCGCCTCCAGCTCCAGGTCGTGGCGGCCGGCCTTGAGCTCCTCCAGGGCCTCGTCGAAGAGCTCACCGTCGATGCCCTGGACGGTCTTGCCGAACATCTGGATGAGGCGCCGGTAGGAGTCCCAGGCGAAACGCTCGTTGCCACTCGCCTGCTTGGCCAGTCCGTGGACCGATTCGTCGTTCAGACCGATGTTGAGAACGGTCTCCATCATGCCGGGCATGGAGAACGCGGCCCCCGAGCGCACGCTCACCAGGAGTGGGTCGTCGGCCTGGCCCAGTCGGCGCCCCATCTTGGCCTCCAGCGCGGCCAGGTGCGCGGAGACCTCCTCCCGCATTCCCTCGGGAATGACCCCGTCCCGCAGGAAGTTCTGGCATGCCTCGGTGGTGATGGTGAAGCCGGGGGGAACCGGCAACCCGAGATTGGTCATCTCCGCGAGGTTTGCCCCCTTACCTCCGAGCAGACCCTTGAGATCTTTGTTGCCCTCGGTGAAGTCGTAAACGTACTTGGGCACGGTTGCTCCTTCTTCGACTTCAAAACCGGCGTCTGATTCCGCCTCCCTGCGGACTCTACCGACGAACAAGACGACGAAACGGCACCCATCAGGCAACACTGCATTTTCCCAGCTCAGAGCAGGTGAACCGGTCTAATCCAATTCAAATCTGGGCCAAATACGCGATGATATTGATCACTTCGGAAACCGGCTCCCGCCAATTGGTGTAAACCAATTTCTCCGGCTTCAACGCCGTTCACGGCAGGCTCGGCGACCGGCCGGGCATCAACTACACCGCCGCATGACTCGGGTTTTTCATACAGAACTGTGGTAGGGGGGAGCCGCCTCAGGATCCCTCTCACAGCTACATCGCCACATAAATCGGGCTTTTCATACAGAGTCGCGGGGAACGGCCTCAGGAGCCCTCCCGCAGCCGGTACCCCCTACTGATCACGGTCTCGATCACGCCCTCGGCGCCGAGCTTGCGTCGCAGATTGCCCACCGTCACCCGCACGGTGTTGGTGAAGGGGTCGGCGTGCTCGCCCCAGACGTGCTCGAGCAGTTCCTCCGCCGAGACCACGTGCCCGCAGCGGGCCATCAGGTAGCGCAGCACGCCGAACTCCTTCGGGGTGAGCCCCAGCTCCCGTCCCCGCGCCCGGGCCTCGGCCCTGGAGATGTCCAGCCGCAGGTCCCCCACCTGCAAGATCGCGGTGTCGTCGCCCTGCTCCCGGTGCGGCAGCGCGCGCACCCTGGCCAGCAGTTCGGGAAAGGCGAACGGTTTGACCAGGTAGTCGTCGGGCCCCTCGTCCAGCCCGAGAAGCCGGTCGTCCAGCCGGTCCCGCGCGGTCACCATGATGATCCGCGCGGTCCGGCCGTGGGCGGTCCGCCGCAGCGCGCGGCACAGCTCGAAGCCGTCACGGCCGGACAGGTCGAGGTCGAGCAGGACCACGTCGTACGGGTCGGCCTGCAGCCTCTCGGCGGCCTGCGCCGTGTCCCGGGCGACGCAGACCGCGTAACCAGCCCGGACGAACCCCACCCGCAGGGCTTCGACCAGGTCTTCCTCATCCTCGACAACGAGCAGTCGCATGGTACGAACCTAGATCGTGCACGGCCCGAAACCCGGCTGCCACCACCGTCCCCGCCCCCGTCGCTCCCGTGTCGTCGCGGGGCGGGCCTTTCCTCAGTCGTTGAGGTGCTGGCGGAGGTAGGACTCGACCTGGTCGAGGGCCACCCGCTTCTGGGCCATCGAGTCACGCTCGCGGATGGTCACCGCCTGGTCGTCGAGAGTGTCGAAGTCGACGGTGATGCAGAACGGCGTGCCGATCTCGTCCTGGCGGCGGTAGCGGCGGCCGATCGCGCCCGCGTCGTCGAACTCGACGTTCCACCGGCGGCGGAGCTGGGCGGCCAGGTCCTTGGCCTTGGGCGACAGGTCGGCGTTGCGCGACAGCGGGAGCACCGCGACCTTGACCGGCGCGAGCCGGTGGTCGAGCCGCATGACCGTGCGCTTCTCCATGACGCCCTTGGCGTTGGGCGCCTCGTCCTCGGTGTAGGCGTCGATCAGGAAGGTGAGCGTGGCGCGGTCGACACCGGCGGCCGGCTCGATCACGTACGGGACGTAGCGCTCGCCGGTGTCCTGCTCGAAGAAGCTGAGGTCGGTGCCGGAGGCCTTGCCGTGCGCGGTCAGGTCGAAGTCCGTGCGGTTGGCGACGCCCTCGAGCTCGCCCCACTCACTGCCGGTGAAGTTGAAGCGGTACTCGATGTCGACGGTCCGCTTGGAGTAGTGCGACAGCTTCTCCTGCGGGTGCTCGTAGATACGCAGGTTGTCGGGGTTGATACCCAGGTCGGTGTACCAGCGGAAGCGCTCGTCGATCCAGTACTGGTGCCATTCCTCGTCGCTGCCCGGCTTGACGAAGAACTCCATCTCCATCTGCTCGAACTCGCGGGTACGGAAGATGAAGTTGCCCGGGGTGATCTCGTTACGGAACGACTTGCCGATCTGGCCGATACCGAACGGGATCTTCCTGCGCGCCGACTGCTGCACGTTGAGGTAGTTGATGAAGATGCCCTGGGCGGTCTCCGGCCGCAGGTAGGCGAGGCCCGACTCGTCCTCGACCGCGCCGAGGTAGGTCTTCAGCAGGCCGCTGAACTGCTTGGGCTGGGTGAAGGAGCCCTTGTTACCGCAGTTGGGGCAGGTGATGTCGGCCAGGCCGTTGACGGGGTCCTTCCCGTGCTTCTCGCTGTACGCCTCTTCGAGGTGGTCGGCGCGGTAGCGCTTGTGACACGCCTGGCACTCGGTCAGCGGGTCGGTGAAGGTGTCCACGTGACCGCTGGCCTGCCACACCTCGCGGGCCAGAATCACACAGGAGTCGAGACCGACCACGTCGTCACGGCCCTGCACCACGGTCTTCCACCACTGCCGCTTCACGTTGTTCTTGAGCTCCACGCCCAGTGGACCGTAGTCCCACGACGCGCGCAGGCCGCCGTAGATCTCGCTGGAGGGATACACAAGACCGCGCCGCTTGGCGAGGCTGACGATGGTGTCCATGATGTCGGTACGGCGTGCCATAAGGGAAAATCTCCATCCGGCTGGAGGTCGGCGAGGAATTGATTGAACATCCAGCTTAGGGGAGACGGACCCTCGGGACGTGCGGATAAACCATGACGCCCGCCTCACTCCGGCAAAGCTTCCGCCGAACCTCAGGGACGGTCGACGTCCTCGAACGCGCTCGGCTCGTTGATCATGAGCGTCATCAGCGGATACATCGCCATCCGTGCCGCGCCCAGCGCCCTGCGGTAGAACCCGGCGCCCTCCCACTCGCTGACCAGCGCCCACAGCTCCGGCTCGTCCACCGATCTCGACACCCTGCCGCGCAGGTACCCCGGCTGCCCGGCCAGGGTGTCGACGATCTCGTGGGCCCTGGCCAGGAACTCCTCGGTCTGGCCGGGCGGCACCGAATAACGGATGACAGCGAGCATCCGCCCAGCATGCCAGAGCCCGCCTCCGGCCCCGTACCGGGCGGGGCGAGAGCCGCGGTGTCGTACCGGGCATCGGGGCGTGTCGCGGCGGGGGCTGTGGCGTTAGGCTCGGCCTGTGGCCGACAAGCACGGGAAACGCCCCGCACATCCGCTGGCACAGCCCCGGCGCCCGCGAGGCGGGCGTCCGCTGCCCGCGGGCGAGCAGTTCTTCACACCGGGGGCGACCGGGCTGCGAAAGAAGGCCGAGCGGCGCAGCGCGGCCCCGCTGGTCTTCCTGTTCCAGCTCCCCCGCTGGATCGCCCCGGTGGTGCTGGTGATCCTCCTGCTGACCGGCTTCGCGGTGACCTCCTTCTGGGGTGGCGTCGCGGTGCTTCCGGTGATCGGGTTCGTCGGCTGGCTCGCCTACATGTCGTGGCCGTCCCTGGGGACCGGGGGCCGTCTGCTGCGCATCGCGCTGCTCACCTTCCTGATCCTGCTCGCCGCCGACCGCTTCGGCGCCTTCTGACGCCGCCCGGCCCTCGCCGCGCGCACCGCGCTCCCGGGCTCCGCGGCGCCCGTACGTCGCGGGCACCCGGCGCGTGAAGCCGTCGCACCGGGGGCGACCGGGCTGACGCGGAAACCGCCCCCGTCCGCCGGGCCAGCGATCATCGAGCCCACAGGTGATTTTGACAACCATTTTCATTTGCGCGCATACTGGATGACATGATGTCCGAGTCCTCCCGACGTATCCGCATACGTAATGCGAGCCTGGTCGTGGCCGCCGCCTTTGTCGCCACCGCCTGCGGCGCCGAAATCGGCTCGGCCGGTGAATCGCCCGGGGGGGCGTCAGGCGTCTCCGCGGCGGGCAAGCCCGTCGTCACCGCGGCCATGTATCCCCTGCAGTGGCTCGCCGAGCAGGTCGGCGGCCCCGACGTGACGGTCACCGGCCTGACCAAGCCCGGCGTCGAGCCACACGACCTGGAGCTGTCCCCGCTCCAGGTGGCCGGGTTGCAGGAGACGAGCCTCGTCGTCTACATCAAGGGCATCCAGCCCGCCGTGGACGAGGCGGTCGAACAGCACGCC
Source organism: Streptosporangium sp. NPDC001681 (assembly GCF_040298085.1). Taxonomy (NCBI): domain Bacteria; kingdom Bacillati; phylum Actinomycetota; class Actinomycetes; order Streptosporangiales; family Streptosporangiaceae; genus Streptosporangium; species Streptosporangium sp. NPDC001681. Next base: position 12,429 of record NZ_JBEOZN010000148.1, read on the forward strand.
GCCGACCGGAGCTTCGAGGTGGCCTCCTCGGTCCCGACCCTGCCCGCGGCCGGGGAGGAGGGCCACGAAGGCGAGGAGGAGCACGGCCACGAGGAGGTCGACTACGACCCCCACCTCTGGCTCGACCCGGCCCGCTTCGCGACGGTCGCCACCCGGCTCGGCGAGAGGCTCGCCGCAGCCGACCCCGCGCACGCGCAGGGCTACCGGGAGCGGGCCGCCGAAACCGCGGCCGGCCTCACCGCCCTGGACGGCGAGCTGGCCAAGGGCCTGGCCACCTGCTCCTCCCGCGCGATCGTCACCAGCCACGCCGCGTTCGGCTATCTCGCCAACCGCTACCGGCTCCACCAGGTCGGCATCAGCGGAATCGATCCCGAGGCCGATCCCTCTCCCGCCCGCCTCGCTGAAGTGGCAAAAGTGGCCAAGCAGGAGAAAGTGACTACGATTTTCACCGAGACCCTCGTCAGCCCCAAGGTCGCCGAGGTTCTCGCCCAGGAGGTCGGTGCGAAGACCGCGGTCCTCGACCCGGTCGAAAGCCAGCCGGCGAACGGCGACTACCCGTCCGCCATGCGCCGGAACCTTGAAGTCCTCCAATCTGCGCTCAGCTGCTCGTAAGGGCCACACGTGACATCCAGCAAAACGGTTTTCACCATGAGCGGCGGCCAGGTCAACCTGGACCGCCGCCCGGTGCTCCGCGGGATCGACCTGTCCGTCGAGCCCGGCGAGGCGGTGGCCGTACTCGGCGCGAACGGGTCGGGGAAGTCCACCCTCATCCGCGCCCTGCTCGGCCTCATCCCCCTGTCCGGCGGCGAGACCCTGCTGTACGGCAGGCCTCCCGCCCGGTTCCGCGAGTGGTGGCGGATCGGCTACGTGCCCCAGCGGCTCTCGGTGGGCGGCGGCGTGCCGACCACGATCCGCGAGGTCGTCGCCTCGGGACGGATCGCCAGGCAGCGGCGCCTGCGGCCGACCAGCGCGGCCGACCGGGAGGCGACGGGCCGGGCGCTGGCCGCCGTCGGCCTGGCCCATCGCGCCGCCGACCCGGTGCAGGCCCTGTCCGGCGGCCAGCAGCAGCGGGTGCTGATCGCCCGCGCCCTCGCCGGGGAGCCCGACACCTTCGTCATGGACGAACCCACCGCCGGCGTCGACTCCGAGAGCCAGAAGCTCCTCGCCGAGACCCTGTCCGTGCTCGTGGAACAGGGCAAGACGGTCCTGCTGGTCGCGCACGAGCTCGGCCCGCTGGAACCTCTGATCACCCGCGCGGTGGTCCTGCGGGACGGGTACGTCTGCCACGACGGCCCGCCGCCCCACGCCGTCGGCGCCCACGCGCTGCCCGGCCACGACCACGTGCACCCGCACGCCGAGAAGGAGCCGGTGAGCCCGCTCGACTGGAGACCCACGTCGTGATCGAGCTTCTGCAGTTCGACTTCATGCGGCGGGCGCTGATCGCCGCCCTCCTCGTCGGCCTGGTCGCGCCCGCCATCGGCACGTTCATGGTCCAGCGCCGCCTGGCCCTGCTGGGCGACGGCATCGGGCACGTCGCGCTGACCGGCGTGGCCCTGGGCTTCCTGACCGGGACCGCCCCGGTGCTGACCGCCGTGCTGGTCTCCGTGCTCGGCGCCGTGGCCATCGAACTGGTCCGCGCGCGCGGCAGGACCAGCGGTGACGTGGCACTCGCGCTGCTGTTCTACGGCGGCATCGCCGGGGGCGTACTGCTCATCTCGCTGGCCCCGGGCGGCAGCAACGCCACCTTGACGTCCTACCTGTTCGGCTCGATCAGCAGCGTTCCCGTCGAGGACGTGTGGGTGATCGGCCTGCTGGCGGCGGCGGTCCTCGGCGTGCTGGCCGTCTTCGGGCGGGAGCTCTACGTGCTCTGCCAGGACGAGGAGGTCGCCAGGGCCGGCGGCCTGCCGGTCCGCTTCCTCAGCCTGCTGATCGCCGTGACCGCCGCGCTGACCGTGGTCATCGCCATGCGCGTGGTGGGACTGCTTCTGGTCAGCGCGCTGATGGTGGTGCCGGTGGCGACCAGCCAGCAGCTCACCCGAGGTTTCACGAGCACGATGCTGCTTTCCATGCTTTTCGGGATGATCTCCACGGTCGGCGGCCTGACCTCCTCCTTCTACGTCGAGGTCCCGCCGGGCGCGGTCATCGTGATCGTTGCTCTCACGGGGTTCGTCCTCGCCCTCGGGCTCGGTAGATTCATACGCCGAAGTCGACCTCAGGAGTCCAGCCCATGAGCAACAGGCGTGACGCCGTCCACGCGGTCCTCCGTCAGAGTGAGGGTTTCCGCAGCGCGCAGGACGTCTACGCGGAGATGCGCGCGGAAGGCGCCAAGATCGGACTGACCACCGTCTACCGGGCGCTCCAGGCGCTCGCCGACACCGGTCACGTCGACGTGCTGAGAACCGACGACGGCGAGTCGGTCTACCGGGCGTGCGCCAGCGGCGACCACCACCACCACCTGGTCTGCCGCACCTGCGGCCGTACGGTGGAGGTGGCCGGACCCGCGGTGGAGCGCTGGGCCGAGGCCATCGGCTCCGAGCACGGGTTCACCGAGATCACCCACACCCTGGAGATCTTCGGGACCTGCACCGTCTGCTCCACAGCCGCCAAACCGGCCCGTACGCCGAGCCGCGCCTGAGCCCGCCGGGATCCCCTGGCGGGCCGGGTCCCGGGTGACCGATCCGCGCCCGGAGCACCGCACCGGGCGACACGGCGCACGCGGCGGGGCGCACCGGACGCAGCGCCGCTGAAGATCACGCCCGCCGGGTGCTCACATGGCACGCCATCGCGATGTGAGCGCGAGAGAGAAGGCACGAAGGTCCACCGGAGAGATACGCTTCCGACACGGCAAGCCACCGCGAGCCCACGCTGTAACCGCTTCCTACAGGAGTCAACATGCCATTCGGACATGACATGGTGCACTCACTCGCCACCGCGGTCGACCTGGTCAACACCTCCCCCTCCACCGGAGGCGAGGACACCCTTACCGATCTGCGGGAGCTCGGCGACTTCGTGGCACGCTGGGAGGTCAGCGGGATCGGTGAACTGGACGCCGCCGACCTGGCCCAGGTGCGCGCCCTGCGCGAGGCCTTCCACAAGGTCTTCACCGCCCCGGACCAGCCCACCGCGGTCATCCGGCTCAACACCCTGCTGAGCGGGACCCGCATCACCCCGCGCCTGGCGGAGCACGACGGCCACCCCCTGCACGTCCACTACTTCGCGCCGGACGCCTCACTCCACGAGCACCTGGCGGCCGACATCGGGGTCGCCCTGGCCCACCTGCTCGTCGAGGACGAGTGGGAGCGCCTGCGCACCTGCTCGGCGCCGGACTGCGACCACGTCTTCGTGGACGAGTCGCGCAACCGCTCGCGGGTCTACTGTGACAGCCGCACCTGCGGGAACCGGATGCACGTGGCCGCCTATCGCGCGCGACGCCGGGCCTGACGTCACTCTCCGCGTTCGACCGGGCGCACCTGGCGGCGTGTCGAGGGCGCCCGGGACACGCCGTTATTCCGCGACCACGTTCGGCACGGCTCCGCCGTACCTCCTGTCGCGCTTGGCGTACGTCTCGCAGGCCTCCCACAGATCACGGCGGTCGAAGTCGGGCCAGAGGCGGTTGAGGAAGACCATCTCGGCGTACGCCGTCTGCCAGATCAGGAAGTTGGAGATGCGCTGCTCGCCGGAGGAGCGCACGAACAGGTCGACGTCGGGGATCTGCGGCTCGTCCAGGTAGCGGGCGAAGGTCTCCTCCTTCACCCTGCCCGGCTTGACCTTCCCCTCGGCGATGTCCTGCGCCAGGCGCAGGGCGGCGTCCACGATCTCGGCACGGCCGCCGTAGTTGACGCAGAACTGCAGGGTCAGCTTGGAGTTGCCCTCGGTCATCTGCTCGGCGTCGCGCAGTTCCTGGATGACGCTCCGCCACAATCGTCCGGGGCGGCCCGCCCAGCGGACCCGCACGCCCATCGCGTGGAGCTGATCCCTGCGGCGGCGGATGACGTCGCGGTTGAAACCCATCAGGAAGCGGACCTCGTCAGGGGAGCGCTTCCAGTTCTCCGTGGAGAAGGCGTAGGCCGACAGGTAGGGGATGCCGAGCTCGATCGCGCCCTCGATCACGTCGAAGAGCGACGCCTCGCCCGCCTTGTGCCCCTCGGTACGGGGCAGGCCCCGCTGCTTGGCCCACCGGCCGTTGCCGTCCATCACGATCGCCACGTGCCGCGGCACGAGGTCACGCGGGATCGCGGGCGGGGTTGCGCCGGAGGGGTGCGGGACGGGCGGGCGGACGTTCACGTGGCGAGCTCCCTTTCTACGTGTCGGAGAGAGCGTATGCCGTGTTCCAGGTGCCACTGGAGGTACGCGGCGACCAGACCGCTGCACTCGGCCCGGTGCCTGGGCCCCGAGGCGTCGGCGGTGGGCCAGTCCCCCTTGAGGAGCGCGACCATCAGGGCCAGGGTCTCCCCCTCGGGCACCGCCGCGCCCGCGGGACGGCAGGCCCCGCACACCACGCCGCCGGCCACGATGGCGAAGGCCCGCACCGAGACCGCCTTGCAGCGGGCGCAGGCCTCCAGGGCGGGGGCGTAACCGGCGACCGCGAGAGAGCGCAGGAAGTAGGCGTCCAGCACGAGCCTGGCCTCGTGGGCGCCGGAACCGAGCGTGCGCAGGCCGCCGACCAGCAGCAGGAACTGGCGAAGGGCCGGCTCCTTCTCTCCCATGATCAGACGGTCGGCGGTCTCCAGCATCGCGGTTCCCGCCGTGTAGCGCGGGTAGTCCGCGACGAGCGGCCGGCCGTACGGCTGGATGGTCTCGGCCTGGGTGATCACGTCGAGGGTGCGGCCGGTGTGCAGCTGGAGATCGACATGGGTGAACGGTTCGAGCCGGCTGCCGAATCGTGATGTCGTGCGCCGGACGCCCTTGGCGACCCCCCGGATCTTGCCCATCCGCCGGGTCAGGACCGTGACGATGCGATCGGCCTCGCCCAGCTTGTGGGTGCGCAGCACGATGCCGTCATCACGGTACAGACTCACCCGCACAGTGTAGCGGGGGCGCGGGACGGTTCACTTGGCAGAGGTGCAACCATGATCAAACGACACGGATAGATCACTGGTGCGTGTTGTTCGCCCAAAACTCACTAAACTTTGGCCTCTGACGCAACGTATCCTCCGCTACACCGCCTCACACCCGTCTCCGCACGAAAGGGTGCCATGCCCCGCGTGGTCCTGCTGGGCTCATCGCCCGGCCCCTATGCCGCTACCGGCCAGGCGACGCCGCCCGCCGCGTTGACCCTGCCCGCGCTTGCCGGCTGCCCCACGGTGATCGGCAAGCTGCACGGCCAGCTCGCCTCGCTCGACTCCGAGCCGGTGACGATCGCCCGATCGAGCGAGGCCGCCGCCTACCGCGGTTTCCCCGGCAGGCTCGTCGAGACCTCCGACCTGGCCGGCGACCTGCGCGCCCTGGCCGACGCGGTCGAGGACGCCACCGAGAACCTGCTCATCCTGCCCGCCAACTCGCTGATCCACGACGAGCTGATCTACCAGATCACCAAGTCGAAGCGCGGGGCGCTCGCGCTGATCGTCAGGGAGCCGCGGGAGGAGGACGAGAACGGCGACGCCATCGTCCCCGACGTCCCGATCGACGAGGCGCAGCCGGAGATCGGCGACCGGAGGCTGGAGGACCTGCCCGTCCGGGTACGCGCCCGCAGGTCCCGCATCATCTCGGTGGGCTCGGCCTTCCATGCGGTGACCAGGCCCAACGCGGTCCTGCTCGGCCCGCTGCACCTGCACCACAAGCACGCGCCCGTCCTCGCCGAGGCCGCCCGCGAGCTGGCCGACATGGCCCACCTGCTGGGCCCCGACGACGACCTGGTCCAGTTGCTGGTCCTGGGCCTGGTCCGCAAGGGCGTCTCGGTCGGCGTCCGCGGCCGCCGGGACCTGTTCTACCGCCGGGTGTCCACTCCCGAGCAGGCCACCGAGGCGCCGGCGGAGATGGCCACGTTCGACGAGGACCGGGCCAGGCTGAACAACGCGGTGAAGGGCGCCGACGGTTTCTTCACCACCTATTTCGTCAGCACCTACTCCCGGTTCATCGCCCGCTGGGCGGCCAGGCGGGGGCTGACCCCCAACCAGGTCACGCTGATCTCGATCGCGCTGGGTGTGGCCGCGGCGCTCTGCTTCGCCACCGGCGAGCGGGCCGGGATGGTCGCGGGCGGTGTGCTGATCTACTTCGCCTTCGTGTTCGACTGCGTGGACGGCCAGGTGGCGCGGTACGCCCGCAAGTTCGGCGTGCTCGGGGCGTGGCTGGACGCGACCTTCGACCGGTTCAAGGAGTACGTGGTCTTCGCCGGTCTGGCGGTCGGCGCGGCGGTCTCAGGTGTGGGCGACGTGTGGACGCTGGCGCTGATCGCGCTCGGCGTGCAGTCCATCAAGCACCTGCTCGACTTCTCCTACGGCGCGGCGAACCGGCGCAAGCCCCCGTCGCCGCTGCCCTCGGTGCCGCTGTCGGTCAGTGCCGACACCGGCCTTCGCCAGGCGCTGGAGCAGCGCAGGGTCGCCCAGGCCGGCGGGATCCGCAACCTGCTGAGGATGTGGGGCAGGGCCGGCAGGTTCCGGGCCGTGCACTGGGCCCGCAAGATGATCGTGTTCCCCATCGGTGAGCGCTTCGCCGCCATCGCGATCGTCAGCGCCCTGTTCGACGCCAGGGTCACCTTCCTGACACTGATCATCTGGGGTGGCATCGGCGCCGCCTACTCGCTCACCGGACGCCTGATGAGGTCTCTCGCATGATCACCCAGCCACAGACCATCCCCGCTCCGGACCCGTACGAGGAGCGGCTGCGCATCCAGACCGCGCGGCTGCTCGCCTACCGCGACGACGGCCCGCTGGTGACGCTGCTGCGGGACAAGGTCGGACCCGGGCTGCCCCCGGTGCCCGCCACGCTCGCCGCGCTGCTGGCGATCATCGCGATGGCGGTGACCGGGATGCTGGTGGACGGGCCGATCCTGCTCGTCCCGGTGCTGATCATGATCGTCCTGGTGCTGCCCACCGCGGCCCGCGACCATCTCGGCAAGCTCGACTGGCTGGCGCCGCCGCTGATCCGCGGGGCCGAGTTCCTCGCGATCATCCTGATCGGCCTGGCGGCCGACGCGCCCAAGTGGCTGCTGTACGTGCTGATCTACGTGATCGGCTACCACACCTACGACACGGTGTACCGGACGCGGCAGAGCATCTGGCCGGCCCCCTGGGTCTTCCGGGCCGGCCTGGGCTGGGAGCTCAGGCTGCTGCTGATCGGCGCCGGTGCCGCGCTGGGCGTGCTGACCTGGGTGCTGGCCGCGCTCACCGTCTACCTCGGGGTGCTGTTCGCCGTCGAGAGCGTGACGAGCTGGGTCGGCCTGGACAAGCAGACGGCGCTCGCCCAGGCGGGCGACGACCTGGAGGCGTCCCCCGAGGAGGCCCAGGAACAGGCCACCGGCGAGGCCGAGCAGACCTGACCGGAAACCGCACACCTGGCGGATGCCGCCGGACAGGTCACCTGTCCGGCGGCATTTCCATTCATCAGCAGGACCGGGGGTGACCGCGGGTCGCCACCACTCGCCGTGAGCCCGGACGGACCCGAAGCGATATACAGGTCAGCGTGGAACTGGACAGGCTGGATCGCGACATCATCGGGGCGCTCGTCGAGGACGCCCGAGCCACATACGCGGAGATCGGACAGCGCGTGGGCCTGTCGGCGTCGGCGGTGAAACGCCGGGTGGACCGGCTGCGCGAGACCGGTGCCATCACCGGGTTCACCGCCAGGGTGGAGCCCGCGGCGCTCGGCTGGACCACCGAGGCCTACGTGGAGCTGTTCTGCGCGGGGAAGACCTCGCCATCGGAGATCGGAGTGGCCATCGGCCGCCATCCCGAGGTGGTCTCGGCGTGCACCATCACCGGCGAGGCCGACGCGCTGCTGCACGTCAGGGCCACCGATGTGCGGCACGTGGAGAGGGTGATCGAGCGCATCGCCTCGGAGCCGTTCGTGGTGCGGACCAAGAGCTCCATCGTGCTCTCCCGGCTGATCGAGGCACCGCTCATGACCTCGCGCGGCGAACCGTTCGTCGCCCCGCACAACGAATCACCGTTCATCGCCTGAAGCGCGCAAGAAACCCGCGCCAGAACGCAAGGGCAAGCTCTTGGCCTGCGAGAACACCGTTTCCTAGGCTGATGTCGCCGCCATTGGGCCGGCATTTCACTCACGACCTTCGATACGGGGTTATTCATGACGAGGCACTACCTCATGTGTCGGCCCGACCACTTCACGGTTGAGTACGCGATCAACCCGTGGATGCATCCCGAGGCCGGAGCCGACCGTGAGGTGGCGATCAGGCAGTGGGAGACGCTCAGGAGCGCCTACCAGGAGCTCGGTCACCGCGTCAGCCTCATCGACCCGGTGGAGGGCCTGCCGGACATGGTCTTCGCCGCCAACGGGGCGCTGGTGGTCGGCGGCCGCGTGTACGGCGCGCGGTTCGCCCACCCGCAGCGGGCGGCCGAGGGCCCCGCCTACCTGGACTGGTTCGTCGACAACGGCTACCAGCGGGTCCGCGAGGCGACCTTCACCAACGAGGGCGAGGGGGACTTCCTCACCCTCGACCACCTGGTGCTGGCCGGCACCGGCTTCCGCACCGACATCACCGCTCACAAGGAGGCCCAGGAGTTCCTCGGCCGGCCGGTGGTCACCCTGCAGCTGGTGGATCCGCGGTTCTACCACCTGGACACCGCCCTCTTCCCGCTAAACGGACACAACGTGGCATACTTCCCAGGGGCTTTCTCCCCTGGAAGCCAGGAGGTGCTCCGCTCTCTCTTCCCCGACGCCATCATCGCGAGTGAGGACGACGCCTCCGTGCTGGGCCTCAACGCGGTCAGCGACGGCACCAACGTGGTGATCAACGTCGAGGCCGCCAACCTCCAGCTGGAGCTCAAGCGCCGGGGCTTCGAGGTCGTCCCCGTGGACCTGTCGGAGCTCCGCAAGGCCGGGGGCGGTCCGAAGTGCTGCACGCTGGAGATCAGGGGATAGTGCCGGGCGAAACGGCCACGGACCAAGGAGGGGCGGATATCGAATGACCAGCACGGACGACTTCATCGAGCTCAGCGAGCGCCGCAGCGCTCACAACTACCATCCCCTGCCCGTCGTGATATCCGAGGCGCAGGGCGCCTGGGTGGTCGACGTGGAAGGCAGGCGGTTCCTGGACTGCCTGTCCGGCTACTCCTCGCTGAACTTCGGGCACGGCAACCCGAAGATCATCACAGCGGCCCAGGAGCAGCTGTCCAGGCTCACCCTGACCAGCCGGGCCTTCTTTCACGACCAGTTCGCCACCTTCGCCGCCGGGCTGGGCGACCTCACCGGCAAGGACATGGTCCTGCCGATGAACACCGGCGCCGAGGCCGTGGAGACCGCGATCAAGGTGGCCCGCAAGTGGGGCTACGAGGTCAAGGGGGTGGCCGCCGAGCAGGCCAACATCATCGTGATGGAGGACAACTTCCACGGTCGCACCACCACGATCGTCAGCTTCTCCACCGACCCCGACGCCCACGACGGCTTCGGCCCGTACACCCCCGGCTTCAAGATCGTAAAGTACGGCTCCGTCGAGGCGATCCACGAGGCCATCGACGCCAACACCGTCGCGGTGCTGCTGGAGCCCATCCAGGGCGAGGCCGGCGTGCTGGTCCCGCCGGACGGGTACCTCACCCAGGTCCGCGAGTTGTGCACCGCGGAGAACATCCTGATGATCGCCGACGAGATCCAGTCGGGTCTGGGCCGCACCGGCGACACCTTCGCCTGCGACCACGAGGGCGTCGTCCCCGACATCTACGTGCTGGGCAAGGCCCTGGGCGGCGGCGTCGTCCCGGTCTCGGCGATCACCGCGAACGAGGACGTGCTCGGCGTGATCAGGCCGGGGCAGCACGGCTCCACCTTCGGCGGCAACCCCCTCGCCTGCGCGGTCGCGAACGCGGTCATCGAGATGCTCGGCACCGGCGAGTACCAGGCGCGGGCCAGGGAGCTCGGCGAGGTCATGCACGAGAGGCTGCGCGGCCTGATCGGCCAGGGCGTGGTCACCGTCCGCGGGCGCGGCCTGTGGGCGGGCGTCGACATCGACCCGTCCCTGGCCAGCGGGCGCGAGGTCTCCAAGGCGCTCATGGCCCATGGCGTCCTGGCCAAGGACACGCACGGCTCGACCGTCCGTCTCGCCCCGCCGATCGTCATCTCCGAGGAGGACCTCGTCTGGGCGATCGACCAGCTCGGTGCCGTCCTCGCCGAACTGGCGGAGTGAGCGCATCATCCTCGCCGTGATGGTCACTGCCGCAAGCCTGTCCGACAACGTCATCGGAATACGACTGCTCGACCGGGCCTAAAACAGCTACCCGAC
>NZ_JBEOZN010000149.1:0-22680 GCF_040298085.1 Streptosporangium sp. NPDC001681
CGCGGATCCGCGCCGCGACCTGGCCGCCTCGCACAGAGCGGTGACGCTCTCAGGGGACCAGTCCCGATTCCTTGATGAGCGCGATCGTCGCCTCGAGCTGGTCGAGGTCGTTCAGGTCGACCGAGGGAACCTTCAGCTCGTCCAGAGCGGGCACTCCCGCGGGCGGTGCGGCGTCGGCCAGGACCGGGTACTCGTAGGTCTCCTCGGCGAAGTACTTCTGTGCCTCGGCGCTGAGCAGGTAGGTGACGAATGCCTGCACGTCAGGATTCTGGGCGGCCTTCTTCAGCACGCCGACGCCCGCCACGTTGACCAGGGCGCCGCTGTCGCCGTCGGGGAAGAAGTGCAGCTTGGCGGTGAGCGTGTCAGGCGTCTTACCCCTCTCCTTGGCCAGCTCGCCCAGGTAGTAGTGGTTGATCAGGCCGACGGCGAGCTTGCCGGAGTCGACCTCCTCCAGGATGGGGCCGTTGCCCTCACGGATCTGCGGGTCGTTGGCCTTGAGCCCGGCCAGGAACTCCTTGGCCTTGGCCTCTCCGTGCTGCACCGTCACAGCGGTGACGAACGCCTGGAAGGACGCGTTGGTCGGGGCCACCCCGACCTTGCCCTTCCAGGCCGGATCGGTGAGGTCGAACACCGAGGCGGGCAGCTGGGCGGCGGGGACCAGGTCGGGGTTGTAGACCAGCACCCGCGAGCGGGCGGTGACACCGACCCATTCCCCGCTCTTGGCGCGGTAGGTCGCCGGCACCTTGTCGAGCACGGTGGCCGGGAGCGGCGCGAACATGCCCTTCTTGGCCACGGCGCCGAGCGCGCCGGCGTCCTGGGCGAAGAAGGCGTCCGCCGGTGACTTCTCCCCCTCTTCGAGGAGCTGGGCGGCCATGGCCGCGGTGTTGGCGTAGCGGGCCTCGACGGCGATGCCGCTCTGCGCGGTGAACTTGTCCAGCAAGGGCTTGACCAGCGACTCGCTGCGCCCGCTGTAGACGGTGATCTTCTTGTCGGCCGTCGGGCCGGCAGCGGCTCCGGTGGTGTCCGCGGACTCGCCACCACAGGCGGCCAGCCCGAGGACGAGAACACCGGTGGTGGCCAGCGCGAGCACGGTTTTGGGGAGGAACGTCGGCACCGTGGTGCTCCTTCGGTCATGGAGAAGAATTCCCGATCACAGCTACATCGCTGTAGAAGTTAGCAGAGCCTAACCTAAGTGTTCGCCGCAGGGCCAGAGCCGGCCACGGTAAGGGGCCTGGTCGGCGACGTGGCGACGCGACGGAACCGCGACACGCGGCCCCAGGAGAGGTCCCCGGCTACGCACGTCGTACGGGGCGAGGCGAGGAGCGCACCCGGCTGTGGGCCTCCCGGGACGATCACCGGACCGCCTGCGCGCAACGGACCGATCACTTCCGGCGTCGGCGGGAGGACGAGTGTGTCATCGCCGTACCGGCCTGGGCGGAGTCAGCGGCGGGTGTCGACGCCGCTGAGGTTCACTGCTCGCAGGGGCCGCCGGACTGCGTCAGGTCGACGATGGCCTCTCCGGTCCACACCACCGATCCCGCTGCCACCAGGACGGGAACCGCGAGCAGGAACGCGCCGCGCGGGCTGGGCAGCGGTTTGAGCAGGGCGGCGATCCGGCGCGGGACGGGCCCGGGACCTCGAAGGCCCAGGAACGGCACCGCCCCGGACGGTATCTCGCCGTCGGGGGACAGCAGGGCCGCCTCACCGATCGCCCGGGCCGTCGCCCTGCGGTCACCGGTCTGCTCGGCGGCCCGCTCGTCGGCCCAGCGCTCGATCATGTATCCCGCCAGGTGACGAACCTGCCACAGAAAGGGGTGCGCCGCCACGGCCAACCGGCTGGCCAGCAGCCATCGGTGATGATGGCCGCTCAGATGGGCGTGCTCGTGCGCCATGACCGCCGCGTGACTCTCCTCGCCGAGAGCGTCCAGCATGCCCTGGGTCACCACGATCCGGCCCGGCCGTCCGGGGAGGGTGAAGGCAGCCGGTCGTTTCTCGGCCACCACCACGACGTCGCCGCCGGGAAGGGCGGCGGCCTGCTCACGAGCGGCGCACAGCGACCGCCGCTCCCGCCGGGCGCCGCCGGCGAAGCTCGCGACGACGATCACCAGGAAGGCCAGGGCGATCCAGTACGGCCACTCCAGCAGATCACCTCGAATGAGGACCAGGAGGGCGTGGATCGAGACAGCCGCCACGCTCACCGCACTCGCGGCCGCGACCACGACGGCTGAGGATACGAAGGCCACCGCCGCCGGTGCCGGATGTTGCCGGTCGACCAGCACCGCCATTGAGACGACCAGTGCCACGGGAGCCACGAGCGTTGACAGCAGGAAATGGTCGATCATCAGGTTTCGCTCTCGTCTTGCCCCAGCAGCAGTCGCCGGACCAGTTCCTCGTCGCCGGCCGAGAGCCCGGAGATGAAATGCGTCAGGGCGGGTGCGTGGTCGGCCTCGGCGTCGAGCAATCGTCTCATCCGCCAGGCGACCAGCCCCGAGGGGTCGGCGGGCGCGGCATAGCGGTAGGCCCGCCCGGACCGCTCACGCGTCACGACGCCCTTGTCGTGCAGCCTGGTCAGGGTGGTCACCACGGCACTGTAGGAGAGCTCGCCACCCCCTTTGCCGCTGAGCAGGTCACGTACCTCCCCCGGTGACAGGGCGCCGGACGCCTCATGAAGCACGGTGAGGATCTCCGCTTCCAGGACCCCCGGGGATCGGCGAGAGCTCATCGGACGACCATAGCGGCCCCCGCCACCGGCCCGGAAGCGAGCAGCGTCATCGCCAGCGCGCAGCCCCACCCGATCACGACCAGGATGGCCCAGGGCAGCCAGGCCAGGCCCCACCGTCCGGCGGCGTCCCACAGCGTGCCGGTCAGCACGCTGCCGGCCGTGACCCCGATGCCCGACAGGGTGGCGTACAGCCCGTAGTGGGTGGCGACCAGCCGTCCGCCGGACATCGCGACGATCACCTCCATCTCGAACGGGCAGATCAGCATGGTGCCGAGCGCGAGGAGCGCGGCCGCGACCAGCATCGGGGCCATGGCCGACTGCCCGGCGAGGCCCTCGTCGGCCACCGCCACGTGCGGGACGGGACCGGGCCAGGCCACGAGCGGGACGAAGGCCAGCCCCATCACGGCGAGCCCGGCGCTCATGGCGCGAGGCGCGGTCATCGTGCGGGCCGCCCACGCGGTGACGCGCCCCTGCAGGGTGATGACGAGGAGCGCCGACAACGCGAACATCTCCCCGACGCCCAGATCGCGCTGCGCGCCCGGCGCCCGGCCCATGGCCAGGGGCAGCGTCAGGTAGACCTGGAAGGACAGCAGGTACGCCCCCGACATCGCCAGCGAGAAGTACCAGAAGGACCGGTTGCCCAGCACGATCCGCCATCCCCGGCGTTCCCGGCGAAGCTCGGGTGAGACGGCCGGAAGCCCGACCCCCTGCAGGACGGTCAGCAGCACGAACACCCCGGCCGCGACCAGCGCCACGACGCGGAAGTCCAGCCCCGACATGGCCAGCCCGGCCAGCGGGCCGAGCAGCAGCCCCGCCTGCCCTGCCATGTTGAACCAGCCGAACACCCGCACCCGCCGGTCCGCGGCGGCGACGGCCAGCAACGAGCGCACCCCCGGATCGAACAGGGCCCCGGCGAACCCGGTCGCCACCGACGCCACCACCAGCGCGCAGACGCCGTCGGCGAAGCCGAGCAGCGCGAAGCCGGCCGCACGAAGAGCGCATCCGGCCACCACCGTGACACGGCCCCCCAGCCGATCCGCCAGGTAGCCGCCGGCCAGCGCCATTCCGCGCTGGCTCGCGTTGCGCACCCCCATCACCAGGCCGACCACCCAGGCTGCCAAATCGAGCTGGTGGGTCAGGTGGAAAGCCAGGTACGGCATCAGCATGTTGAAACCGAGCTTGATCGTGAACTGGTTGAGCAGCAGCAGCCGCACGAGATTTTCGTTACTCATAGTGACAAAGACGATACGAAAGGTAAGGTTAGCGCGACGTTTACCTTCGGCTTGGGAGCCTGGCCCGATGCCCTCGACCCCGCCGCGACCGGCTTCGTTGCGCCGACGCGTGCTCGTCGCGATCACCGTCGTGGCGGCGTTCACGGTCACCCTGTTCGCGGTGCCACTCGCCATCGCGGTCAGCCATCTCTACCGCAGCGAGACCGTGAACGCGCTCAGCCGTGACGCCACCTGGATCGCCGCCGCCATCCCCGACGACGACGTCGAGAACGGCGCCCGGGCGATCACCCTGCCGACCGGCGTGCCCGCCGGTCTCACGGTCGGTGTCTACTCCACCTCCGGCCACCTGCTGCACGGCGGCGGCCCCGCCGTCTCCGGCCTGGTGGCCGCCGCCGTCGAGGGGCACCCCCACGAGGGCGTCGAGGCCGGATTCCTCGTCGCCTCCGCGCCGATCCCCACCGACGAGACCCAGCTCGGGGTCGTGCGGGTCGCCACGCCGTACGACGGGGTCGAGGACCGGATCCATCTCGCATGGCTGCTGATGGCCGCTCTCGCCGCCCTCGCCGTCGCGCTCGCCGCCGCCTTCGCACTGCGCCAGTCGGCTCGCCTGGCGGCTCCGCTGGAGCAGCTGACCAGGGCCGCCCAGGCACTGGGTGAGGGTGACTTCTCCATCAGGCCGCTCCGCTCGGCCATCATCGAGGCCGACGCCGCCGGGCAGGCGCTGGCGGCCACCGCGCACCGCCTCGGCGAAGTCCTCGACCGCGAGCGCTCCTTCAGCGCCGACGTCTCCCACCAGTTGCGCACCCAGCTCACCGGCCTGCTCCTCGGCCTGGAATCGGCCCTCACCCGGCCCGGCGCCGACCTGACCCGGGCCATCGCCGTCGCCGTCCAGCGCGGCCGGCGCCTCCACACCATCATCGACGACCTGGTACGGCTGGCCCGCGACACGCGCACCGCCTCCGAACCCCTCGACGTGGCCGCCCTGCTGGAGGAGGTCCGTTCCGACTGGCACGGCAGGCTCGCCGCACAAGGCCGCCGGCTGACCATCGACCTGCCGGGTGAGTTGCCCCCGGTGGTCGCCTCGCTCCCCGCCGTACGGCAGATCCTGCGGGTGCTCGTCGACAACGCGCTCGTCCACGGGGCGGGGAAGGTCTGCGTCGGCGTCGTCGAAATCGGAGACGCGCTCGCCATCGAGGTCTCCGACCAGGGGCCCGGCGTCCCGGAGGAAAGCGACCCGTTCGTGCGCCGCGCCTCCGCGGGTGACAGACACGGCCTCGGCCTGGCGCTCGCCCGCTCCCTGGCCGAGGCCGAGGCGGGACGGCTGGTCCTGAGCCGTGGTTCGCCGCCGATCTTCAGCCTGCTGCTGTCGCCTTCGAGGAGCACCTGACGGACCCGGCGACGCCCGGCCCGGAGCCACGAACCGCGCGGCGGCGTGAGCTCAGGCCACCGGAAGGCGCAGTTCGACCAGACCGCCCCGGGACACCTTGGGGGTCAGAGTGCCGCCGGCCGCCTCCGCAAGCCTGCGGGCCAGCGCGAGGCCCAGCCCGGCGCCCTCGCCGGACGCGGCCGCCCGTCCTTGTGTTCCTGGACCGAGGACGGCCTCAAGCTCGCCGACGCCGAATCCGGGGCCGTCGTCGCTGATGGCGAACACCGCGTCGTTCCCGGATCGCGAGACGCGGAGCAGCACCGCCGAACGGCCGTACCGCAGCGCGTTGTCCAGTAACGGCTGGAGCATGCGCAGGACCACCTCCCGATCACAGCCGACGACCAGTCCGGCGGCGCACTCCAGATCGAGCTGGATCTCACGTCCCCGCGCACGGCAGGCCCGCAGCACGTCCGCCGCCACGTCAACGGCCGCGGCCGTGCCCGCGGAGGGATCTATGCTCCGCTGCGCCAGGCCGATCAGGGTGTCGAGGGCCGCGGTCATCCGGTCGGTCCCGTCGAGAACGCGCCGCAGCACGGCCTGGAGCTCGGCGGCCGAGCGATCCCGGCGGAGAGCCACCTCCGTTTCCAGCCGTAGCCGGGTGAGCGGGGTACGCAGCTCGTGAGCGATCTCGGCGGTGACGCGCTGTTCGTGACGGAGCGCCGCGGAGAGCCGGCCGAGCAGGCCGTCCAAGGTCGAGGCAAGGCCCGTCAGCTCGTCACGGGGCGAGCCGAGGCCGAATCTGCGATCGAGGTCCCGTTCGGACCACTTGGCCGCCTGGGCGGTCATCTGCGCGACAGGCCGCAGGGCCTGCGTCACCGAGCGCCGGACGAGCAGGGTGCTGAGCCCGAGGACCAGCATGTCGAAGACCAGCGCGCCGATCAGCGCGGTCCGCTCGGCATCCCGGTACGGGATCATGGAAAGGGCGACCACCACGACCGCGTCCGGCGTCGGAGGGTCGTGCAGCGGTACCGCCAGCATCCGCACGTCGTCGCCGACATCGCGGAAGGTGGGGCGGGAGACCGCGCTGAGCTTTTGAGCAGGGGAGTCCAGGGGGCCGGGTACGGGCGGTGTGCTGACCGGAACACCGCCGGCGTCGAACACCCACACCCCACTGTCGAGAACCTCGTCGAATGGTGTCTCGTTGACCCTCAGCCGACCCTGGAAGGTCGTCACCGTGGCCGCCGCCGCTCCGGCCCGCGCCCGGAGGACACCGTCGGCGCCCTTTTCCAGTTGCCGGGAGAGCACCAGGTAGAAGCCCATGGTCAAAACCACGAGGGCGGCGGCGAGTGCTGCGGTCGCGGTGACGACGAGCCTGCGCCGGATCACCCGACCGAGTATCCGACGCCGCGGACCGTCGTGATCGCCGACGACTGGTCGATGCCGTCGAGCTTGCGGCGAAGCCGTACGACATAGGCGTCCAAGGTGTTGTCATGGACGATCGCCCCCGACGGCCAGGCCGCGGCGATCAGTGAATGGCGGCGGACGACCTCCCCGCGGTGCGCCAGCAAGGCCGCCAGCAGCCGGAACTCCGTCGGAGTGAGGCCGACCCCCCTGCCCTCATTGCGCGCCTCGTGTGCTGCGAGGTCCAGATACAGGCCAGAGGGCGGGTCCGCGGCCTTGCCTCCGCGCCGTACCAGGGCCCGCAGCCGCAGCACCAGCTCCTCGAAGTGGAACGGCTTGGGCAGGTAGTCGTCGGCGCCCGAGTGGAAGCCCGACAACCGGTCGGTGATGCCTCCGCGCGCCGTGAGCAGCAGGACCGGCGCGTGCACGCCGCGCGCGCGCAGGGCCAGGCAGAGATCACGGCCGTCGACGTCGGGAAGGCCGATGTCGATGACGAACACATCGGGCGGGAGATCCTCGAGGCCGCGCAGCAGAGCGGTCCCACCGGCCACCGACAGGGAGACCTCGAACCCCTCCTCCCGCAGGCCGCGGCTCAGACCGGCACGCAGGGCCAGGTCGTCCTCGACGATGGCGACGCTTGGAGTCAAAAGATCGTTTCCTTGCTTCCTGCTGTCGGCAGGTTTGCTACCTCAGCGTATGCGACGCGGAAAACCGCAGGTGAGACCGCCTTTCGGCGGCTCTCGTGAAGCGAGGACGGCCGATCGCCGGTCCGGAAACGCAGTCAGGTCGCGTTCAGGTGGAACGTGCCAGCCTGGCGCGGTGACAACCCACCTTGATCTCCGTCGTCCACCTGACCGTCACCGGATGACCGCCGCAGAGGGCGGCAGGGCTTGAACACACCACGCACGGCCCGCGGCCGTGGCATCACCTGCCGGGCTTCCAGGCTCGTCGCGTGGGCGGCGGTGCTGCCGATCACTGTGGTGGCCGGTGAACTGGGCGAACCTGCCGTGCCCTCCTCGCACATGCTGATACCACTGCTCCTCGGGCTGACGATCGCTCTGACCGGCCGGATGCGTGATCACGCTCCTGCCGTGCTCAACCGAACCTCACAGGTACTGCTCGGCGTGCTGATGGGGACCTACCTGGACCTGTCGGCACTGGGCCACGTGGCCGGATCGATCGCGCCCCTGGCCGCGGTGACCCTGGTGACGCTTCTTCTCTGCCAGGCGGCCGCGTTCGCCATGGCCCGTTTCAGCGGAGTGGATCGAGCCACGGCCACCCTCGGCATGATCGCTGGAGGATCGGCCGCCGCGGTCGCCTCCGCCGAGGATCTCGATGCCGACGGCCGCCTGGTGGCGTTCATGCAGTATCTGCGGCTGGGCTTCATCGTGGCGAGCACACCGGTCCTGCTGAGCTGGATCTCCCCCCTGCCACAGGAGGGGACCGGCACCGGCGCGCGTGGCGGTGCCGGCGGCCCCTGGCACCTGGTCAGCGGCCACGACCAGGCATGGGGCCTGATCGTGCTCGCGGCCGTCGCACTGCTCGGCGTGCTGCTGGGCTCCCGCCTGAGGCTGCCCAGCCCGGCCATGATGGGCCCCATGCTGGTGTCCGCCGTTATCACCGCGACCGGCCTCGCGGGCGGATTCGCCCCCAGCGGAATGCTGCGGACCCTGCTGTTCACCATGATCGGGCTCGATGTCGGCCTGCGGTTCTCCCGGCGGGCCGTGCGGCGTCTGCGCCGGATCCTGCCCGCCGCGTTGGCCTGCACGCTGGCCGTCAGCGCCGCGTGCGCAGCCATGGCCTGGACGCTCTCCGCCGTCACCCACATCCCGTTCGGCGACACCTATCTCGCCACGACGCCCGGCGGGATCAACGCGGTCCTGGCGACGGCCTCCTCCGCGCACGCGAACCTGCCACTGATCTCCAGCGTGCAGAGCCTCCGGCTCTTCGCGATGGCGTTTCTGGCACCGCTGCTGATCCGCCTGACCGTCCACAGGTCCCAGACCGGCGGAGCGAGGCGTTGACCGGGAGAGCCCGATGATCGCCGACGGCATCCCCTTGGCCGTCGGCGACCGCGTCGACGTCACCCGGCTCGTGAGGCGAACTCGGTCATCGCGTCGAGCAGCCACCGGGCGACGTAGTCGGCGAAGGAGGCGCGGGGCAGGATCAGGTACGTCGAGGGACCGGACTGCCAGAGCAGCACGGGCACCGGTCCGAGCGTGGTCGTCACCGCGTCGCCGGGGCCGAACGACCGGGGATGCAGGTCGGCGGGGCAGCCCTTCTCCAGCACCTGACGCGCCGCGGCCCCGCTGAGCTCAAGAGTCGTCCGGTTCGCCGACACGTCGACCACCGTGCCGGAATCACCCGCCAGTGCCTCGACGAGGTCCGCCACCAGCGGGCCGGGATCGGCCGACGAGACCACGAGCCATTCGTCCGGGCCCAGCCACAGGGCGGTGTGCGCTCCCGCCCGAGTGGTGTCCGCGACCCGCTCCGGCAGGCCGGTCCCCAGGGCCGCCCCGATCCGGTCGAAGGCCGCGGATCCGGGTGCCACCCGGACGGAGACCATGGTCAGGAACGGCAGTTCCCGCAGTGACCCGCCCCGGGCACCGCGCATCCGGTCCTCCAGGTGCGCCAGCGGGCTGCGCCGCAGTTCGACGGGACCCGTCTCAGCCATCACGCCTGTTCCCTTCGGGGTCGTACAGCACGGGTTCGGCGACCTGGACCTCGACCAGGGAGTCGCCCACGTGGGCGATGAGGATCTCCCCGATCCGGTCCCGGCCGCCGGCGACGAGCGCGAGGGCGAACGGCCGGCCGAGCGCCTCGCTGTGGTAGCTGGAGGTGACGTGCCCGAGCATCGGGACGGGTCCCTGCTCCGGGGTGACCGGCGTGTCCGGCGCGATGATCTGCGTGCCCTCGGGCAGCCGGGTCACCCGGTCGACCGGCAGCAGGCCGATCAGGTGCCTGCGGTCGGCCCGCGCGGTGTCCGCCCTGGTGTAGGAGCGGTTACCGATGAAGTCCTTGCGTTTCGAGACCACCCAGTCCATGCCGGCGTCCTGCGGCGTGACGGTCCCGTCGGTGTCCTGCCCGACGATGGGGTAACCCTTCTCCGCGCGGAGCACGTGCATCGTCTCGGTGCCGTAGGGCGTGATGTCGAGGTCCGCCCCGGCGGCGTACACCTCCTCCCAGACGGCGAGGCCGTACCAGCCCGACACGTTGATCTCGTAGGCGAGCTCGCCGGAGAAGGAGATCCGGCAGATCCTGGCGGGTACGCCGGAGGCCAGTGTGGTCTCGCGGAAGGTCATGAACGGGAACGCCTCGGCCGAGACGTCCAGGTCCGGGGCCACCCGCGCGACCACCTCCCGCGACTTCGGGCCCACCACCGCGATCGTCGTCCACTGCTCGGTCACCGAGGTGCAGTACACGTCCAGCTCGGGCCACTCGGTCTGCAGCCACTCCTCAAGCCAGTCGAGGACACCGGCCGCACCGCCGGTGGTGGTGGTGAGGAGGAAGCGGTTCCGGTCGAGGCGCAGGTTCACGCCGTCGTCCAGGATCATGCCGTCGGGCTTGCACATGACCCCGTACCTGGCGGAGCCGACCGGCAGTCTCCGGTGGGCGTTGGTGTAGACGCGGTCCAGGAACTCGTCCGCGTCGGCGCCGCAGACCTCGATCTTGCCCAGTGTGGAGGCGTCCATCATGGCGACGCCCCGCCGGGCGGCCCGGCTCTCGCGGGCGACCGCCGCGTCGATGTCCTCGCCGTCCCTCGGGAAGTACCGGGGGCGCAGCCACTGCCCGACGATCTCGAACCTGGCGCCGTGCGCGACGTGCCAGGGGTGGATCGGGGTGGTCCGTTCGGGGTCGAAGAGGTCGCCTCGCTCGCGCCCGGCGAGGGCCGCGAAGGAGACCGGGGTGTACGGCGCCCGGTAGGACGTCGTACCGATCTCCCCGGGGGTGCCGCCGAGAGCGGCGGCGATCACGCCGATCGCGTTGACGGCGGAGGTCCTGCCCTGGTCGTGCGCGGTGCCGATCGTGGTGTAGCGCTTCACGTGCTCGATGCCGCGCAGGCCCGCACCGGTCGCCCGCCAGACGTCGGCGACGGTCTGGTCGCGCTGCAGGTCGACGAAGTGCTCGTGCCAGTCGGCCGGCTCGCCGGTCCGCCCCGGCACCAGCCAGAGCTGCCGGACCGGCCCGTACTCGCCGGTGGCCGCCCGTCCCACCGGAGCCTCGGCCTCGATCGGGAACCCGGCGGCCACGGCGGCCTCGACCCCTGCCTCGGTGCCTTCCGAGAGGCAGCCACCGAGGTCGAAGGTGCCCCGGGCCGAACCGGCCACCCGCTGGTCGCGGACGGTCCCTTCGGGGACGAAGGCCGCGAGCATGTCGTCCCAGCGCAGCCCGCCCTGCCGCTGGCTGTGCAGGTGTACGACGGGGCTCCAGCCGCCGGAGACGGCGAGCAGGTCACACGCGATGGTCTCGACGTCGCCGCTGAGCAGTCCGTCGTCGTCCAGAGCGCTGACCAGGACGCCGTCGACCCGCGGGGTACCGGTCGTCTCGACGACCGCGCTGCCCGGCACGACGCGCACTCCGGTCCCGGCGACCTCGGCCGCGCGCGGCGACAGGGCGGGACGGGCGTCGATCACGGCCGCCACCTCGACGCCGGCCGCGACCAGGTCGGTCACCGTGTCGTACGCGCTGTCGTTGGTGGTGCTCACCACGGCGCGGGAGCAGGGCGTCACGGCGTACCGGTTGAGGTAGCCGCGCACGGCCGAGGCCAGGAACACCCCGGGGCGGTCGTTGCCCGCGAAGACCAGCGGGCGCTCGTGCGCGCCGGTGGCGATCACGACCCGCGCCGCCCGGATGTGCCAGACCCGCTGGCGGGACACGCCCTCGGGGGCCGGATGCCCGAGATGGTCGGTGCGGTGCTGGACGGCGACGACGTAGTTGTCGTCGTAGCCGCCGAAGGCGGTGGTGCGGCTGAGCACCCTCGCCTCGGGGGCGGATTCGAGTTCGGCCACGACCTCGCGCACCCAGTCCAGCGCGGGCGAGCCGTTCACCGTCTCCTCCCGGCAGGAGAGCAGCGATCCCCCCGGCTCGGACTGCTCGTCGAGGAGGATCACCCGGGCGCCCGACCTGGCGGCGGCGGAGGCCGCGGCGAGCCCCGCCGGGCCGGCACCGATGACCAGGACGTCGGTGTGCGCGAACATCTTGTCGTAGACGGCCTCGTCACCGGTGGGGTCGAGCCGGCCCAGGCCGGACAGCGTCCGCACGGCCAGCCCGTCGACGAGGGAGACCGTGGTGGCCGGGAGCATCGACTCCGAGCACCGCCCGAGGACCTCAAGCAGCGCGTTCGGCTCCTCGACACCGGCCGCCACGATGCCGCGCGGTCGCCCCCGGTAGATCGAGGGGGCGACGTCGAGCCTGCCCGCGGCCAGCATCGCCGAGGCGACGGTGTCACCCGGGTGGCCGGTCAGCTCCTGGCCGTCGACGGTGAGGCGGAGCACCGTGTCACGGTCGATCCGGCCGCCGGACGGGAGCCGGTGGGGCTGGGCGCTCATCGCGATCCTTCCGGGCGGGGGTCGGTGGGCCGGTAGACGGCGAGCACCTGGTAGCTGGTGGTGTCCCGCACGACGTTGAACCAGCGGCGGCAACCGGTGCTGTGCACCCAGCGTTCGGCGAAGGGGCCCTCGGGGTTGTCGCGGAAGAAGAGGTACTCGGCCCATTCCTGGTCGGTCAGGTCGGCCGGGGCCTGCGGGTAGCGGACGTGGGCCTGCCCGCCGTAGTGGTACTCGGTCTCGTCCCGTGGACCGCACCAGGGACAGTTCAGCAACAGCATGCGGTGGCTCCTTGGCGAGATCGCGGGGGTCAGTGGGCCACGGCCGCGGCGCCGTGCTCGTCGATGAGGGCACCGGTGGTGAACCGCTCCAGGGAGAACGGCGCGTTCAGCGGGTGCGGCTCCCCGGTCGCCATGGTGTGGGCCATGGTCCATCCGGCCGACGGGGTGGCCTTGAAACCGCCGGTCCCCCAGCCGCAGTTGACGTAGAGGTTCTCCACGGGCGTCCTGCCGATGATGGGCGAGGCGTCGGGGGAGACGTCGACGATGCCGCCCCAGGTACGGAGCACGTGCGCGCGGGCGAAGATCGGGAACAGTTCGATCGCCGCCGCCATCTGCTTCTCGATGACATGGAAGGAGCCGCGCCGGCCGTAGCCGTTGTAGGAGTCCACTCCGGCGCCCATGACCAGCTCGCCCTTGTGCGCCTGCGAGACGTAGACGTGCACGTGGTTCGACATGACCACGGTGGGGTGGACCGGCTCGTACAGCTCGGAGACCAGTGCCTGCAGCGGTTGCGACCGGACCGGCAGCCGGAAGCCGGCCTGCTCCGCCAGGACGCCGCTGTGACCGGCGGCGACCAGGCCGACCACCCCGGCGTTGACGGTGCCCCGCGTGGTGCGCACGCCGACGACCCGGTCGCCGTCCTTGACGAAGCCGGTGACCGCGCAGTTCTGGATGAGGTCCACGCCCAGCGCGTCCGCGGCGCGGGCGAAGGCCCAAGCCACGTGGTCGTGCTTGGCGATGCCGGCCCGGGGCTGGAACGTCGCGCCCAGCACCGGGTAGCGGACGTCCGGGGAGATGTTGATGATCGGGCACACCTCGGCCACCTCCTCGGCCTCCAGCCACTCCGCGTCGACGCCGTTGAGCCGGTTGGCGCCGACCCGGCGGCGGGCCTCGCGGACGTCCTGGAGGGTGTGGGCGAGGTTGAGCACGCCCCGCTGGCTGAACAGGAAGTCGTAATCCAGTTCCTCGGGCAGCCGCTCCCACTGCTTCAGCGCGAACTCGTAGATCCCGGCGCTCTCGTCCCACAGGTAGTTGGAGCGGATGATCGTGGTGTTGCGGGCCATGTTGCCGCCGGCCAGCCAGCCCTTCTCCAGCACCGCCACATTGCCGATGCCGTGGTTTCTGGCCAGGTAGTAGGCGGTGGCCAGCCCGTGCCCGCCGCCGCCCACGACGATCGCGTCGTACGACGGCTTCGGCTCCGGGTTGCGCCAGAGCAGGGCGGGGTGCTCGGGGAGCGGGTTCGTGGTCACGCCGAGGCTCCGTTCGGGTCGAGGCCACCTAGAAAACTATTGATATATCAGTTAATGGGGTAACCTACGTCAGGTGCGAGCGACGGTCAACGTAGGAGGCGGGGACGACGAGTCACCGCTCTCGCTCGCCGAGCAGGCATACCGCGCCATCCGCGACAGGCTCGTCATGCTCGACATCCGCCCCGGGATGCCGATCAAGGAGGATCACCTCGCCGCCTCACTCGACATGGGCAGGACACCCGTCCGCGAGGCGTTGAAGCGGCTGGAGGGTGAGCGGCTCGTGGTCGCCTACCCGCGCCGCGGCACCTTCGCCACCGACGTCAACATCACCGACCTCGCCCACATCTCCGAGGTCCGGCAGCAGCTGGAGCCGGTGGCCGCGGCCAAGGCGGCCCTGCGCGCCACGCCGGCGGACCGGATCGCACTCGGCGAGCTCGGCGCGGAACTGGCCCCCGAGCGCATCTCCACCCTGCCGCCGGAGAAGCTGATGCGTCTTGACCTGCGCGTGCACCGCGCCCTGTACGCCGCCACCGGAAACCCCTACCTTGAGGACACCCTGGTCCGCTACGACAACCTGGCCACCCGGATCTGGTGCCTGTTCGTCGACCGGCTTCCCGGCATGGCGGGCCATGTCGGAGAACACGGCCCGCTGCTGCGCGCCGTCGTCGACGGGGAGGAGGAGCGGGCCGCCCGGCTCGCCGCCGAACACGTCGCGGGCTTCGAACGCGAGGTCCGCGCCCTGCTCTGACCTCCCGGCCCGATCACTTGACGATCTCCAGGACCGCCATCATGCCCGCGTCCTCGTGGTTGAGGATGTGGCAGTGCAGGACGGTCTTGCCGGTGTAGTCGGTGAAGTGGATCCGAATGACGACCTGCCCCCTGGGGGGAATGTTCACGGTGTCCTGCCAGCTGTGGGCGTGGTGCGGCCGCCCGTTGGTGCTCATCAGCTGGAAGTCGTTGGTGTGGACGTGGAAGGAGTGTTCCTCGTCGCTGTCGTTGCGGACCGTCCACTCCTCGACCGTGTTCAGCTTCGACCGGATGTCCACCCGGTTCATGTCGAACTGCCTGCCGTTGATGTAGAACTCGGTCCCCGCCTTGTTCTCGGAGAACACGATGGTGCGCCGCGCGGCGAGGGCGGCGTGGCTCAGGTCCTCCGTCGGTGCGAAGGTCGCGGGCAGCTCCACCGGGTGCGTCGGCGTGCCCTCGGAGACCAGGGTGGCCAGGGTCGCCTGCGGGAACGTGTTCCCGGCCGATCCGGTGCTGTACGGGAGCGTCTGCAGCCGGGTACGGCCGGGCGGACCACCTCGTACAAGCACGTCGAACCGGGAACCGGCCGCGAGGAGGAGCGAGTCCGCCGACCAGATCCGGTCGACGGGGTTGGCGTCATGGGCGATCACCTGGAACCGCTGCCCGTCCAGATGGACCTTGTAGTAGATGTTGGCGCTGATGTTGGCCAGCCGCCACAGCTGGGTCTCACCCGGCCGGATGTGGATGGTCGGGTTCAGCTGGCCGTTGACCGTACGGTTGGTGGGCGCGCCGATGTGCAGATCCCGGGTCCTGATCGCGTCGCCCTGGATCTGGAAGTCCTTGAGCGCGATGACGTGCTCAGTGATGTCGCGCAGGCCGGGCGGGAGATACCGCTTCAGCCCCTCGACGACGATGACGCCCGACAGCCCCCCTGCGACCTGCACCCCGGATATCGGATGCGCGTGCGAGTGGTACCAGTAGGTGCCTGGCGCGAGGTTGTCCGGGAATCGGTAGGAGTAGTGGAACGTCTGTCCGGGATCGATGTGGATGAAGACGTTGTCGGAGTTGCCGCTCGGCGACACGTGCAGCCCGTGCACATGGAGGTTGGTGTACTTGCCCAGCCGGTTCTCCATCGCCAGCTCCAGCCTGTCCCCCGGCCGGATCCGCAGCGTGGGCGGCATGTAGTCGCCGTTGTACGTCAGGGACCACAGCCGGTGCCCGGCCACCTCCACCTGCCGTCTCTCCACGACGAGCCGCGCGCGCAGGACCCCCCTGTGGCTCACCAGTTGCGACGGGTCCCGCAGTGGGGCCCCCTCCCGAACCGACGGCGACGGGCTACCGGCGAAGCCGCTCACCACCGTGGCGACGACAAGGATCGCGACCACGGCGAGACGGGACAGACCGCATCGAGACCGCATCCCACCCCCCGATGTGAAGCGCTCTGAGGTTACCGAGCCGTCTGTCGTTATCGGCCGGTACGGGACGGGTCAAACTGCCGCCTCGGACACGGGGGCCTTTGCGTGCCGAATATTTGACCGGCCGACACCTGCCTTCCTTGACTCCCGCCGCCGTTGGGCCCCCGTACGGACGACCCCTGCTGGAGCGGTCAGGGGCCGGGTACGGCGTCGCCTCCGCCGTACCCGGCCCCTGACCTTCCCCTTCGGCCTCCGCGCTCATCCTCCCTGTGCTCGGCGCCGGGACGTCTGTTGTTGACGCCTCTCCCCCGCCATGAGCCGGACGATGTACGACCTGGCGCCGGAGAGCCGGACCTGCTGGACGTGGACGGGGACCAGCCGATGCCGGATGGCGGTGCCGAGGTCGTCGGTGTCGGGGATCAGCACCACCGCCATTCCGTCGGGGGCGAGGACCCGTCGCAGCTCCGTCCACCACCGGGAGGGAGCCCCGTCGAGCAGGCCGTGCGCGGCGACCTGCGTACCCCAGGGTGGGTTGCACACGACGCGGTCGATGCTGCCGTCGGCCAACAGCAGGTCGCCGGCGTCGGCCGGGCGGACGGTGACGGCCCGGGAGTCCGCCGCGTTCGTGCGCGCCGCCCGCAGCGCGTCCGGGTCCAGGTCGAAGCCGCAGAAGCGGGCGTCCGGCCGCAGGTGTCCGGCCTCGATGAGCAGGGTTCCGGCACCGCAGCAGGGGTCGAGCACCCGGTGATCGGACCGGATGTCGGCCATCAGGGCCATCGCCGCGGCCAGCGGAGGATGCAGGGTGCCCGGGATCGTGCACCGCTTGTAGGTACGGCGGTGCAGCGGCCGGTCGGTGATCCTCAGCATGAGCGTCGCCCGGGTACCGTCCAGGATCAGCCGCCACGCGCTGTGGGCCGGTGGGGGCGCGACGCCCCCGCGCCGCGAGTGGTAGCCGGCTCCCAGCCTCCGCGCCAGGGCCCGGCCGACGGCGTCCTCGGCGTCGTACCGGTTGAAGTTCCGCCTTCCCAGGAAGGACGCCGACACCTCGACACCGGTGAGCTCGCCGGAGCCTCCGCAGCCCAGCCGATGCCGGAGCAGCCTGTCCACGTCGGTGACGGCCGCGAGCTCGGCGAGCGCGTCGACCCCCGTTCTGGCCGCTCCGATGTCCGGCAGTCGGGCGGCGAGCAGGAACACGTCGTCCGCGGTGCGCAGCCGGACCACCCCGGGCTCCGGTCGAGGCGCGCGGAAGTGCACCTCACGGTGGCCCAGATGGGTGATCGGACCGAGTCCGAGCTGGAGGATCTCGGAGGCCACGATGGGCTCCAGTCCCCGGACGCACCGCGCCACCAGGCGCGCCGCCGTCACGAGACGGCGAGGGCGCTGGGACGCGGGGCGGTGAGAAAACGCGCGCGAGTGCGCATGATGATCGTTCTTCTCCCACGTCAAGGTTCGGGACGGCGCCACGCCGCCCCGCCTCGTCGACGACGGGGGTTCCTCGCCTCGCCGACGGTCCCTTAACGCAGGTGGAAGAAGAAGATCATGGAACGGATGGTAACAGTCCCAGTCCGTGATCAGCCAGCGCTGTATCGGCTCAGGAGCCTACGCGACACCGGTCCGCGAACCGACCCGGATGGCGGCGGCTCGCGCTGTTCGGCCCACCCTCATATTGAGAGGACGGGCCGCTGTGCGTCCCGGCCGCTCCGGTGGCCCCCGCGGCCGAGTAGGCGCGTTCCCGGCCGGGGTGCCGGGAGCCATACCCCGGCGCCCCGGCCCGCCTGCCGGACCCCTCACCGATCCCCGGACCGGGCGTTCGGGGACTCGGGTCCGGTCATGACACGGTGACCGGCGGAAGATCCGGTCAGGGGCTCGGCGGGCGCCACATGGGGAACATCGGCGGGCCGTCGGGCATGAACATCGGGTCGCCGAGGTCCTGATAGCCGTGGCGCAGGTAGAGCCTGCGGCTGCGGGTGCTGCTGGCCTCCAGGTACGCGGGTATGCCCGCCTCGTCGAGCCCGCGGTGGTACTCCTCGAGCAGCCGGGTCCCCGTCCTCCGTCCCTGGTGCCCGGGGAGCACGGCGAGGAACGCCAGGTAGTGGTGCGGGTCGTGGGGGTGGCGCTTGTCCATCACCTCCCCCATCTGCCCGATGCGCTCCACGTGGGGACCGGCGAACGCCTCCACCCGGGCGTCCCGGTCGGGGATCTCGGGAAGCGGCTCGGCGCCTTTGTGGAACCATACGGCCACGGCGGACATGTCGGCCGTCGCGTGGACCTCGCCGTGGATGAGGGCGCTCTCGGTGACCATGGAGAAGAAGGGGGGCATCACCCGGCGGCGGTCGTCGTCCGGCGGGATCATCCAGGCCGAGATCTCCTGCTCGTGGAAGGAGGTGGCGATGATCGCGCCGATGGTCTCGGCGGCTCCGGGAGCGTTCTGAACTCGGATGATCTCTGTCATTCGGTCCCTCCCACGGCCGCCTGGGCGCCCCGCCCGATGTTCGCGTATACCTTCGGCCGGTTGGCCCGCAGGGCGAGTCCCCACATGACGCCGAGCCCCACGGCGACGAAGTAGACGGCGGGCATGATCCAGCGCAGCGGGGAGTCGGGGGCCACGCCGAGCACGGTGTCGAAGTTGGCCATGACGAGCACGATGACCACGATCAGCAGGACCGAGGAGATACCCGGGGCGATCCTGGTCCGCCAGGCGTTCTCCTCGTTGGGGTTCTTGGCGAAGAAGGCCAGCACGGAGATCGAGGTGGCCGCCAGCATCATGAGCAGTCCCAGGCCGCCGAACGATCCGACGGTGAAGAACAGCTGGACGACCGGATCCAGGCCGAAGACCGCGTATATGACGATCGTGACCAGCCCGATGACACTCTGCGCCACCGAGCCGTTGACCGGGGCACCGGTCCGGGGGGAAGTACGACCGAAGGTCTCGGGCAGCACCCTCTCCCTGCCGAGGGCGAAGACGTAGCGGGAGATCGTGTTGTGAAAGGCGATCAGCGCGGCGAAGAGGCTCGTCACGAAGAGGAGGGAGCCGATGGTGGCGACGGTCGCCCCCAGGTGCTGCCCGGCCAGGTTGAACAGGAGGGCCGAACTCTGCTCGCGCGAGGTCTCGACGATCTTGTCCGAGCCGATCGGCACGGTCATCGCCCAGGACGACACGGCGTAGAGCCCGGAGATGACGGCGAGTGCGACGTAGGTCGCGATCGGCACCGTGCGCCTCGGGTCCTTGGTCTCCTCGGAGAACACCACCGACGACTCGAAGCCCGCGAAGGACGCGATGCAGATCGCGACCACCGCACCGATCCCGGGGACGAAGAGGTTCGACGGGTCGAAGACGTCGAGGCTGTAGCCCGAGGCCGCCGGGTTGATCAGGTCCGCGATGTCGAACACGACGACCACGGCTATCTCCGTCAGCAGCAGGACCGACAGGACCTTCCCGTTCACGTCGACCCGCAGGAGGCCGAGCACCCCGGTCAGCACCCAGGCGACCAGCCCGATGACCCACCAGGGCGGAGAGCTTCCGAACCAGTCGGCGATCAGCGGCTGGGCGGCCGCACCGATCATGCCGTAGAGACCCACCTGGAGCGCGTTGTAGGCCAGCAACGCGACCCACGCGGTCGCCACACCCACCGGCCTGCCGAGCCCTTTCGCGGTGTACGCGTAGAACGCCCCGGCGTTGACGACGTACCGGGCCATCGTCACGTAGCCGACGGCGAACAGGCCCAGGATGGTTCCCAGCAGGATGAAGGCGAGCGGCACGCCGGTCACGCCGGTCGCGGCGTAGGCGGCGGTCACCGAGCCACCGATGACGGTCAGCGGCGCCGCCGCCGAGATGACGAAGAACACCACCGACGGCACACCGAGGCGGTCCTGGGCGAGCGCGGCGGAAACGGCGCTGGCCCTTCGTTCTGTCACGGACATTGGGATCCTTGAAATGAGGGGGGTGGGTTCACCGGCGGCTGATGACGGAGTCACCTACGGCAGCCTCGGTCTGGGCGATCAGTTCCTGGAGCGGCGCCGGGAGGGCGGTGATCGAATCGGAGAGGTATCTCGGGTTCTGCTCCCACAGGACGAGCTGGTTGCCGCCGGTCGCGACGAGCAGCCCCAGCAGGACGCTGTCCTGGACGCTGAGTGGCTCACGGCGTTGGATCGCCAGGTTGACGCGTCCGCCGGGCCACGCCGCGATGTTCACGTCGACCGGCACCTGCCTCCGCGACGGGCGTCTGCCGGGCGGGCGCAGCAGCCCGTCGGCGGTCATCCGGGCCGCCACGTCGGCGAGTGCCGCACGGGCGAGGAACTGCAACCAGGTACCGAAGCGGTGTGCGGGTTCGGCGACGATGTGGTCCAGGGCGCTCCTGGTGAGCGCGTCTTCGGGCGGCGCCGCGTCGAGAACGACGAGCCGTATCTGCCCCGCCGCCAATCCCACGGTTATCCGCCCGGCGAGCATCAGTTCTCCCAGGATGGCGGCGGCCAGCCCCAGACCGGTCAGGCGGGCATGAAGCCTCATCCGGCCGGTCGCGTTGTCATGCATGACAAAGAACAGGTCGTTGGCCAATCGGGTTCCTGAAAGATCAACTCCAACCACGAACGGCGATCGTATAGCCAAATTGTTAAATCTGTCATTACACGAACAAAATTCTGGTGCGTAGCGGATGACTCGGAGCGAGAATCGGAGAAAAAGAAGTCGCCCGCCGGCGACCAAGGCGGCAATGGCCGGAACCTCCGACCCGAAAGCTCCCGGGAGGGCGCGGACGCCCCCTCCCGGAGATCGGCGATCACCCGGATGACCTGGTACGCAAAGGCGAAGGCCCGCCTCACACCGGCAGCGTGAGGCGGGCCTTCGAAGGTTTTCCCAGCCGGGAGAATCCAGCCGGGCGAGCCGCGCGGAGCGGGAATCGGCGGGGCCCGGATAATTAGTGTCGGTCTTTAATGCGGAAAGTTACGCCGACCAGGGACCGGAATTGTGCGGTAACGGCTTCCGTACACTCGGTGTCGAATCACGGCCACGGGTTCAGGCGACGCGAACGGGCTGGCGGAGCACGGTCAGCATCTTCTCCGGGTCGGTCTCCGACGTATCGGACAGGTAGATCTCGTGGTGCAGGCCGTTCCGGACCAGCCCCTCGCTCCGCATCAGCGCGTCCATTCTGGCGAGGGTCTTCGGCTCCTCCGCGTACGGTCCGCGGTGCAGGGCCTGCACGCACAGTCCCTCGGTGAAGGTGACGAGCTGCACCCTGGCGGCGGCCGGGTGCCCCGCAGACTGGCACGCCTCGTCGGCCCACGCCTCGTCCACCGGCTCCGGCAGCCGCAGGAACAGGTGCCACCACCACTCCTCGCGCGGCACGTCGAGCGGCGGCCGCTCGTCCTCGGCCCACCAGCGACCTTCCAGGGGAGGCATCTCGAACGGCCGTACGGAGCGGGCCGCGATGCCGAGCAGCGCCCCGGCGACGGCGTACAGCGCTCCCACGCTCGTCGTGTAGACCGGTCCGCCCGGCGCTCCCTGCCCGGTGACCGAGAGCCCGCGCGCGGGGCCGAACTCCACCACTTCGGGATCGTCCGCGGCCGAGTACCAGTTCATTCCGGGTCCTCCAATTTGATCATCAGATGGGTCACCAGCCGGTCCTGCGGCGTGGTGACGGGGTTGGAGACGTACACCTCGCGCAGCGAGCCTTCGGGCGTGTGCCCGCGCTCGCCCACCCAGGCGAGCAGCGCGTGCGCGGTGAGCGGGATCTGGTGGTAAGGACCGACGTGCGTCACCGAGGCGTACAGACCGCCGGGCAGGACGTCCGGGGACGTCCCCGGCACGTCCTCGGACGTCTCCACGGCGACGGCCACGGGGAGCTCCGGCGCGAGGTCGAGCGGGAACAGCCCGATCATCAGCCCCCTCGGGTCACCCACGGCGGCGAGCAGCCGGGCCACGCACGCCGAGGTGACGACGCCGATCCGGTCCAGTGTCGCGACGTCCCTGACGACGGCCACCCGCCGGGCGGGCTCGCGGACCACCGTCACCTCCGGCCGGTGCAGCCCTTCGGAGAGGATGCGTTCGAGCGTGGTGAAGTTGCGCTCGCGGCGCGCCAGATCGGCCTCCATCCGGTCGCGTACGTCACCGAGCGCAGCCGTGTCACCGGACAGCACCCGCCCGATCGAGGGCAGCGGCACGTCGATAGAGCGGAGCAGGCTGATCAGCATCGCGGCGCGTGCCTGGTCCGGCCGGTAGTAGCGGTAGCCAGTGTCCGGATCGACGTGGTCCGGGGTCAGCAGGCCCAGCTCGTCGTAGTGCCGCAACTGCTTGACGCTGAGCCGGCAGAGCCTCGCGAACCGCCCGATCGGCAGATATCCCTCGTTCACGCCATCAGCATGGAGGCTCCCACAGTGGGAGAGTCCAACCGGGCGGGAATCGATCGGGCCGGAGGGCCGGAGCGCGTCCGGGAGGTCGCCCCAGCGGGGTTCGGCACGCTCAAGAACCGGCCCCGGAGATCGCATCCGGCCTCGTCCCCGCCGTCCCGCCACTCCGTGACGGCACAGTCAAGAACCGACCCCGGAGATCGCATCCGGGGATCCTCGTCGGCCTCCCACGAGGTGGCCCCACATGGGCCGGCGCGGCCGGGACCCGTGTCGTGGGTCCCGGGCCCCCCGCGGGATTTAAAAGGAGGGCCGGTGGGCGGCATAGGGGAAGGGGGCGGGTGGGGAAAAAGGGTTTGGTATGAGTATTTATTAGAGGTG
>NZ_JBEOZN010000150.1:0-22288 GCF_040298085.1 Streptosporangium sp. NPDC001681
GCCATCCCCGTCCCGCGCCCGCGCGACGCTCTGGGCCGCTCGGGCCTCCACGGCGCCGCTCGCGGCGTACCAGCGGGACAGGGCCAGCACGCGCGAGGCCGCTTCGGCCAGCCGCTCCTCGGGGAGCCTGCCCTCCCGTACGGCGTCCACGATGGCGTCGCGCAGCTCGTGGACGCTCTCGCCGCCGGGGGAGGAGATGCCCGCGCAGATCGCGTCGGCCCCTGCCAGCAGGGCGCGGACCGCGATCTCCCCCGGCGGGTGGAGGGCTGCGACGGCGCGCATCTCGATGGCGTCGGTGACGATCATGCCGTCGAATCCCATCTCCTCGCGGAGCAGCCCGGTCATGATCCGCCGGCTCAGCGTCGCGGGGTTGTCCGGATCGAGGGCGGGGACCAGCAGGTGGCCGCACATGACGGCCCGTACTCCGGCTGCCACCGCGGCGCGGAAGGGCGGCAGGTCGCGCTCGGCGAGAAGCTCTGTGGAGGCGTGCACGGTCGGCAGGGCATGGTGGGAGTCGGTGTGGGTGTCGCCGTGACCGGGGAAGTGCTTGGCGCAGGCGGCGACCCCGGCGCCCTGAAGTCCCAGGATCCAGGCCGCGGTGTGCCTGGAGACCAGCTCCGGGTCCGGGCCGAAGGAGCGGACGCCGATCACCGGGTTGGCGGGGTTGGCGTTGACGTCGGCCACCGGGGCGTAGTCGAGGGTGATGTCGGCCGCGGCGAGGAGACGGCCGATCTCCTGGGCGACCAGCCGGGTCCGCTCGACGTCGTCGCCCACACCCAGCGCCCGGTTACCCGGCCACGAACTGCCCCTCGCGGCCTGCAGGCGGGTGACCGACCCGCCCTCCTCGTCCACCGCGACCACCACGGCGGGATTCTCCGCGCGCAGCCGGGCGACGAGATCGGCCGTGTGGGCGGGGCCGGTGAGGTTCCTGGCGAACAGCACCGTCCCGCCGAGACCCTCCTCGCCGAGCCCGCGGCGCAGCCAGCCGGGAGGCTCGGTGCCGTCGAAGCCCGGCTGGAGGACGGTCATGGCCAGCCGGGCCAGGTCGGGGCTGCGGTGGGGCATGCGGTCACCTTCTCGGTCGAGGGAGGCGTCTTCGGACAGGTCGGCGGCGGGGGGCGTCCCAGAGCAGGTTACACATTAATGACACTTTTCTTCATAGCGGCTGCCCTGAAAGTAGCTTTTTGTCATTCTCTTGATCGAGGCCCGCGCTGCCGGGAATGCCTCGCCGGTGTGCGGGAGCTGTCGGATTCGATCAGCCGTTCGTGACGACGCCGTGTTCGAAGGTCCCGTGAGAGAAGGGTGGCACACGAGCGGGGCGGGCTCGAATGGCCGGGTCTCCTGACGCGGCCATGTTCTCCACGCGCTCCAGTGATCCCCGGCCCGCCCTTGACCTCCATCGCGGTTGAGGTTCCATCCTGGAATGAGGACTTCTGAGGAAAGAGGATCGCCGTGAGCGAGGATCTGGTCGACTTCTGGTTCGATCCCGGCTGCCCCTGGGCCTGGATCACCTCCCGCTGGATCGTGGAGGTGGGCAAGGTGCGTCCCATCACGGTCAACTGGCGGGAGATGAGCCTGGCGGTGCTCAACGAGAAACAGGAGATGTCCGAGGAGTACCGCGAGATCGTCGAACTCGGCCGGGGCACCATCCGGGTGTTCGCCGCGGCGCGCGAGGCGGCGGGGAACGTCGCCGTCGGTGATCTCTACACCGCGCTCGGCACCCGCTACCACGGCGCGGACGGCCTGTTCCGGCGGTCCCGCGAGGCCGTCGCCGCCGGCGGCCTCACCGACTGGCGGGCCGCGATGGAGGGTCTGGCACCGGTGATCGCCGCCGCGCTGGCCGACGCCGGGTTGCCCGCCGGGCTTCTCGCCGCGAGAACCGATCCCAGCTGGGACGACGCGATCCACGCCTCGCACGCCCTGGTGCCGGCCGGGAAGCGGAACCAGTCGCTGATCGGCGTCCCGACCATCTCGGTGAACGGGCACGCCGGGCAGTTCGGCCCCGTCATCAGTGAGATCCCGGTCGGTGAGCGGGCCGGGCGGCTCTGGGACGCGTTCAAGGTGCTCGCCACCGAGGAGGCGTTCTTCGAGCTCAAGCGGGTCACGGATCGGGCGGATCCCCGCACCTTCCTGGAGACCCCCTAGCGCGGAACGGGGTCTCTCTCCCCGCGCCCTCGCCGCCCTTTGCGGAGAAATAGCCCGTTCTTTCGTGAACGACATGCCTCATCGTGTTCGTCGCCCCTGCCTGAGGGCAGGCCCCCGAGTGTGATGGAGCGTGAGGTTCGCCGCCGCCGCGCTGCCGGGGTTCGTGGCAGGCGCGGCTTCGCCGGTCTCTCCGTCGTGGACGGTTCCCCCGCCGGGGCCCGTTCCCTTGGTAGGTCCCCCGTGTGAGCTCCGCCTGAACGCCGCCCGCCGGGGCCTTTGGAGCAGGCGGCCGGCGTGCGCTACGAAGGGAGGGAGGCCACCGTGGGTAAATCCGGCCAGGAGGTGGCGCTGCGAGCCCTTGGCGCCGCGCTCGACCTGCACGCCCCGACGGCCCGCCACGGCGTCAGGGCGTTTCCCGAGGGCACGCCGTTCCTGTGGCTGATCGTTCCCGGCGCGGGCGGGGCCACCGTCTTCCTTGACGACCGCCAGTGGATCTGCCTGAGCGAACCCGAGCGGGGCGGGGTGACCGTCCAACTCGTCGCCGGCGGGATCGACGACGACCCCGCCCTCGTCGTGGGCCGGATCATGACCGTCATGGTGCCGGTGCCCCGTCGCAGGGGCCGCCTGTCGCGCGCGCTGGGAGCCGGGCTGCTCGGCATCGTGGGAGGCGCGGGTGTGGGGCTGCTGGCCGCGCTGCTCATGGCCGTCCTCGTCGCAGGCAACGGCTACATCTCGGACGCGGCCGGCAAAGTGGTGTACGCGCTGGCCGCGCTGATCGGCGTCGGGTCCGGGTGCTGGGTGGCGCTGCGCTGCTGGCGGCTGGGCGCGGGGCCGCGCGGCAAAGGTCCCCGCGCCTAAGGTCCCCGCGGGCGGGGACCATCAGGAGGACCACGCGAAGGAGCGGGCCGGGCAGCCGACGGTCTACGACGGGTTCACGGGGCACACCCGCGACCCGGCCGCCCGGTACGTGTTCACCTCGTCATCATCTGCTCAGGGACGCCGAGACCAGGTCGCGTGCCTCCCGCTGGACCTGTGCCAGGTGCTCGGTTCCCCTGAAGGATTCGGCGTAGATCTTGTACACGTCCTCGGTGCCCGAGGGACGGGCGGCGAACCAGGCGTTCTCGGTGGAGACCTTGAGCCCGCCGATGGCGGCGCCGTTGCCGGGGGCGGAGGTGAGCACCTGCGTGATCGCCTCCCCGGCGAGGGTGTCGGCGGTGACCTGCTCGGCCGAGAGCCTGGCGAGCACCGCCTTCTCCTGCCGGGTCGCGGGGGCGTCGACGCGGGCGTAGGCGGGCTCGCCGAACCTGGCCACCAGGTCGGCGTGGTGCTCGCTCGGCGAACGGCCGGTGGTCGCGATGATCTCCGAGGCGAGCAGCGCCAGGATCAGGCCGTCCTTGTCGGTGGTCCACACCTCGCCGTCGCGCCGCAGGAACGACGCCCCGGCGCTCTCCTCGCCGCCGAAGCCCAGCGAGCCGTCCAGCAGGCCCGGGACGAACCACTTGAACCCGACGGGGACCTCCACCAGTCGCCTGCCCTTCTCGGCGGCCACCAGGTCGATCATCCGGCTGCTCACCAGCGTCTTGCCGATTCCCGCGTCCGCGGGCCAGCCGGGCCGGTGGGAGTAGAGATAGGAGATGGCCACGGCGAGGTAGTGGTTGGGGTTCATCAGACCGGCGTCGGGGGTGACGATGCCGTGCCGGTCGGCGTCGGCGTCGTTGCCGGTGGAGACGTCGAAGGCGTCGCGACTGGCGATGAGCGAGGCCATCGCGTACGGCGACGAGCAGTCCATCCGGATCTTGCCGTCCCAGTCCAGTGTCATGAACCGCCACGTCGGATCGGTCTGCGGGTTGATCACCGTC
Source organism: Streptosporangium sp. NPDC001681 (assembly GCF_040298085.1). NCBI lineage: Bacteria > Bacillati > Actinomycetota > Actinomycetes > Streptosporangiales > Streptosporangiaceae > Streptosporangium > Streptosporangium sp. NPDC001681. The sequence goes on from NZ_JBEOZN010000150.1 coordinate 4,005, forward strand.
AGGTCCAGCCGGTGCCGTTCGGCGATCTCCCCCCAGTAGGCGACGCTCGCCCCGCCCAGCGGGTCGGCGCCGATGCGCACCCCCGCCTCCCGGACGGCGTCAAGGTCGAGCACCGAGGGCAGGTCGTCCACGTAGTGGCCGAGGAAGTCGTAGCGGCCGGTCGTGTCGGCGGCCAGCGCCCTGGTGTACGGGAGCCGTCTGACCTCTTTCATGCCTTCGGCGATCAGCGCGTTGGCCCGGTCCTGGATCCACGTGGTGGCGTCGGTGTCCGCCGGGCCGCCGTGCGGCGGGTTGTACTTGAAGCCGCCGTCGCCTGGCGGGTTGTGCGAGGGGGTCACCACCACGCCGTCGGCGCGGCCCGCAGCGCGTTTCCGGTTGTGGGCCAGGATCGCGTGGGAGACCGCCGGTGTCGGGGTGTAGCCGTCCCGGCTGTCGATCATGACCGTCACCCCGTTGGCCGCGAAGACCTCCAACGCGGAAACCCGGGCCGGTTCCGACAGCGCGTGGCTGTCGGCACCGAGGAACAGCGGGCCGTCGACACCCTGGGCGGCCCGGTACTCCACGATGGCCTGGCTGGTCGCGAGGATGTGGTCCTCGTTGAACGCGACGTTCAGCGAGGAGCCCCGGTGTCCCGACGTCCCGAACGCCACCCGCTGGCCGACCTCGCCCGGATCGGGGTGCAGCGCGTAGTAGGACGTCACCAGGCGCGCCACATCGACCAGATCGGACGGTTCGGCGGGCTGTCCCGCGCGTTCGTGCGTCATCACAGTCTCCTCACGTCACTCCTGAGCTAACCGTATCTACTCCTGGAATCGGACAGTTTTCGCAAGCTGTCCGGCCAGTGTGCTGGACCGGTGCCCCACACTCCCCGCGCATCGTTGACAACGTTGTCAGCATCGTCATACCTTCAGCCTGTTTGCCCGGTCGCCGGGGGAACGTACTCTTTGTTCCATTGATCACCGGAGGATCCCCTTGCACAGCCACGTGGTGCTCCCGGTGGCCACCTGCCGCCCCCCCGCGCACCGGCGTGCCCGCGGGGGCGGCCGGTGACCGCCCTCGCGATCGACATCGGCGGCACCAAGTTCGCCGCCGCGCTGGTCAGGCCGGACGGCACCATGGTCCGCAGGGTGGAACTGCCGGTCGGCCACGACCCCGCCGCGACGCTGGCCCTGCTGGTCCGCGACGTCGGCGCGGGCACCGGCGGCGGTACCGGCACGGGGGGCCTGAGCGGGGTCGGCATCGGCTCCGCGGGTCCCCTTGACGCCGTCGCCGGCACGGTCAGCCCGGTGAACATCCCCTCCTGGCGTGACTTCCCGCTGGTCGGCACGGTGGGCGAGCTCCTTCCCGGCCTCCCCGTCACGCTCGCCGGAGACGCGCAGTGCATGGCGCTGGGGGAGTGGTGGCGGGGCGGGCACGGCTCGCGCTCCCGGGCACTGCTGGGCATCGTGGTCTCCACCGGCGTGGGCGGCGGGCTGGTTCTCGGCGGGGTGCCGTACCTGGGACCGACAGGAAACGCCGGGCACATCGGGCACATCTCCGTGGACCGGAACGGTGAGCTCTGCCCCTGCGGGGCGACCGGCTGCCTGGAGACGATCGCCAGCGGCCCCAGCATGGTCCGCTGGGCGCTGGCGAACGGCTGGGGCGACCCCGGTACCCCGACGGACGCCCGCACGCTCTCGGCCGACGCCGCGCGCGGAGTCCCCATGGCCCAGCTGGCCTTCCAGCGGGCCGCCGACGCGCTGGCCGTGGCGATCCTCACCACGGCGGCGCTCTTCGACATCGACGACGTCGTCATCGGGGGCGGCGTCTCCGGGGCGGGCGAGACCCTGCTCACCCCGCTGCGCCAGGCGGTCGTCAAGCAGGCGGGCCTTGGCTTCCTGCGCCGCCTGAACGTCGAGCGCACCCGTCTGGAACGCGACGCCGGCCTGTACGGCGCCGCGGCACTGGTCCTCAAGGAGAGCCGATGAGCCCACTCGCCGTCCAGTTGTACTCCGTGCGCGAACAGGCGGCCGTCGACCGCCGCGCCGTGCTGCGCCGCATCGCCGAGATGGGGTACGGCGCGGTCGAGCCGTACGACGCGCACCTCGATCCGGATGGGCTCCGCGAGGAACTGGAGGAGACCGGGCTCGCGGTGTGCAGCGTGCACGCCCCGCTGCTCGACGAGCGGCGGGCGACGGCGCTGGCCGCCGCCGCGGCCATCGGCGCCACGACCGTCATCGTGCCCGCCGCCCCCGCCGAGTGGTTCGCCGGCAGACAGGAGCTGGAGCAGGCGGCCAGGACCATCGGCGAGGTGGCCAGGGAGGCGGCGGACCACGGCCTGCGGCTCGGCTACCACAACCACTGGTGGGAGCTGGAGCAGCGGGTGGAGGGCCGTCCCGCGCTGGAGGTGCTGGCCGACCTGCTGGACCCCTCGGTGCTGCTGGAGGTCGATCTCTACTGGGCGGCGACCGGCGGGGTCGACCCCTCGGGGCTGCTGGCCCGGCTGGGCGAGCGGGTGAGCCACCTGCACGTCAAGGACGGACCTGCCACCCAGGAGGGCCCGATGACCGCGGTCGGCTCGGGCGAGGTGCCCATCGTGGACGCGCTGAACACCGCTCCGGGCGCGGTGCGGATCGTGGAGCTCGACCACTGTGCCACCGACATGTTCCAGGCACTGGCCGACAGCCACGCCTACCTGACCGGCCTCGTCGCCGCCGGGCGGGTGAGCTCGTGACCGGGCCGCTCGGAGTGGCGATCGTCGGCTGCGGGAACATCAGCCACCAGTACCTGAACAACCTCGCCTCCTTCCCCGGCGTGCGGGTGGTGGCGTGCGCCGACCTCGACCGGGCACGTGCCGAAGAGGTCGCGGCGCGCTACGGCGTGCCGGTGGCGGCCGCACCGGAGGAAGCGATCTCGCACCCCGACGTGGAGTTGGTGATCAACCTCACGGTCCCGTCCGCGCACGCCGAGGTGGCGCTCGCCGCCGTTCTGGCCGGGAGGCACGTCTACAACGAGAAGCCGTTCACGGTGGACCGGGAGTCCGGAGCGGAACTGGTCGAGGCCGCCGCGTCGGCGGGGGTGCTCCTGGGCAGTGCCCCCGACACCTTTCTGGGCGCGGGGCTGCAGACCGCGGCCCGGCTCGTGGCCGAGGGGGCCATCGGCACGCCGCTCACCGCCCTGACCCTGTTCCAGAGTCCGGGCCCCGAGTCGTGGCATCCCAGCCCCGAGTTCTTCTTCCAGCCGGGGGCCGGGCCGCTGTTCGACATGGGCCCCTACTATCTGACGGCCCTGGTGACCCTGTTCGGCCCGGCGGAGCGGGTGGCCGCCGTCGGCCGCAGGGCCAGAGACGAGCGGGTCATCGGCTCAGGGCCCAGGGCCGGCACGCGTTTTCCCGCGGTGGTCCCCACCCACACGACCGCGCTGCTGGAGTTCGCCACGGGACAGGCGGCCACGATGATCTTCAGCTTCGACTCGCCGCTCCGCCGCGCCGGGTTCATCGAGATCACCGGCACCGAGGCGACCATGCAGGTGCCCGATCCCAACACGTTCGGGGGCGAGGTGCGACTGCGCCGGGCCGCCGACGAGGAATGGGTGCCGGCTCCCACGACGGGCACCGAGGCCGGTCGTGGTCTGGGCGTGCTCGACATGGCCCAGGCCATCCGCGAGGGAAGGCCGCACCGCGCCACCGGCGAGCTGGGCCTGCACGTCCTCGACACGATGATCGCCGTCGCGGAGTCCTCGGAGCAGGCCGAGTTCGTGAAGATCGCCAGCACCTGCCCGGTGCCCGCACCACTGCCTGAAGGGTGGGATCCGGCCGAGATCCGTTTCGGCTGATCCCCGGACGGCCGCGCCCGAATGGTCAGGGGTTCCGGTCGGCGGGGGCGACGGCCTCGGGGCCGCCCTCGGAGGACTCCGCCAGGCGGGCGCGGAGGCGGGTGCGGATCTCGTCCGGGGTGTAGGCCTGCCGGCGGCGCTCGGCTCGCGCGATCACCACCCCCGTGGCCGCGACACCTGCGACACCTGCCAGACCGAGTACCTTCCACCATCGCATGTGCCTACGCTAGCGGAATGTCCGGTAAGAGCATCAGCCTCGATGAGGCAGTCAACCTGACCCGCACCGGCGACGTGTGGCTGTTCCGCGGCCGAACGGTGCCCGATCGAGCCATCCAGACCATGACGAACAGCCCGGTGAACCACGTCGGAATGTCGGTGGTCATCGAGGACATGCCCCCCATGATGTGGCACGCCGAGCTGGGCCGGTCCCTGCCCGACCTGTGGTCAGGGACCAACCAGCGCGGTGTGCAGCTGCACGACCTGCAGGAGGCGGTCACGGTCTGGGCCACCAGATACGGCCAGCGCGGCTGGCTGAGGCAGCTGGAGCCGCAGGTCACCCGCGAGATGGAGGACGCCGTTCTGCGCACCGTCGCCCGGCTGGACGGCACGCCGTTCCCGTCGACGGCCAGGCTCGCCGGTCGCTGGGCGAAGGGGCGGGTGCCCAGGATCTTCAAGCGGGGCACCGGGGAGAGCGCCCTGGAGAGCGCCTACTGCGCCGAGGTCGTCGCGGTCACCTACGAGGCCATGGGGCTCCTGCCCGGCGGCCGCAGGCCGAACTGGTACGACCCGGGCCGGTTCTGGAGTGGTGACGACCTCGAACTGACCGGCGGTTTCCGGCTCGGCGGAGAGATCACCGTGAACCTGGGGCAGACCCCGTAGGAGGAACGGGGCGGCGGGCCGATAGGTGTGCGGCGCCCACCGTGACACCGGTTCCCAGCAGGGCGCCCTGGCCTCCGGGACGCGGTCCTGGCCGGGCCGGGGCGATTCACGCCAGCCGGGCGGGAAAGCCTCCCGTGGCGATCGGGCCCCAGCGCTCGGGGGTGAGACGCAGCAGCGACTTGCCCTGCCGGGTCATGGCCGCGCGGTACTCCTCCCAGTCGGGGTGCTCGCCGGAGATCGACCGGTAGTAGTCGACCAGCGGTTCGAGGGCGTCGGGCAGGTCGAGGACCTCGGCCGCGCAGTCCACCTGCACCCAGGGGCCGTCGAAGTCGTCCGACAGGACCACGACGCTCACCCGGGGGTCGCGGCGGGCGTTCGAGGCCTTGGCGCGCTCGGGATAGGTGGACACCACGATGCGGCCTTCGGCGTCGACGCCGCAGGTCACCGGGGACGCCTGTGGCCTGCCGTCGCGCCGCGTCGTGATGACCAGCGCGCGGTGGCGATCACGGAGGAAATCCAGAAGCCGGTCGTGTGAGACGACCTCGTTGGTCGCGATCTTTGGGCTCATACTCCTACTGTACGGGGATACGGCGCGCCTGAATTAACGCTCTGCCGGGTGGAAAATGGCCCTCTTTCTCGGGAGATATGTGGTCAAGAGTCTTCTAATGGGGCATTTGGCGCCAAATCTCAGGGAATTGATCTCCAATACAGCACATGAGTGGCTCGGGAACCGGCCGACGGACCCCGGTGGCTCATCCGCCCAATCAAGGAGATAACCGTGAAGCAGAAGTCTCTTCTGGCATCGGCCCTGACCGTGCTCGCCCTGTCCGCCGTCCCCGCCGCGCAGGCGGTCGCCGCCCCCGCGCGCATCACCTCTCCCACGCCGGTTCCGACGGACATGGCCTCCAGCCCGCCGATGGAGAGCGCCGCGCCCACGGAATCCATGATGCCCGGCGAGAGCGGATCGCCCGAGCCTTCGGGCGCGATGACGGAGCCGTTCGGCCCCGGCTGTGCGTCCCTGCCCACCAGCGGGGCGGGAAGTCCCAGCGAGATGGCGACGCAGCCGGTCGCCACCGCCATCGCCTCCAGCCCCGACCTGTCCACGCTGTCCAAGGCGATCGATCAGGCCGGTCTGTCCGAGAAGCTCAACTCCGCCAAGGACATCACGGTGTTCGCGCCCACCAACGCCGCGTTCGACAAGATCCCGAAGGAGAAGCTCGACAAGATCCTGGGCGACAAGGAGAAGCTGACCAAGCTCCTGGGCTACCACGTCGTCGAGGGGAAGAAGACTCCGCAGGACCTCGCGGAGGGCGAGCTGACCACGATGGAGGGGGGAACGCTGAAGGTCAAGGGTTCCGGTGAGGACTACACGGTCAACGACGCCAAGGTCGTCTGCGGCGACATCCAGACCTCCAACGCCGTCGTCTACCTCATCGACGGGGTGCTCAAGCCCAAGTGATCGCGGTGGCCCAGTGGTCGCGATCCGGCCGGGCGAGGGGTGCCTGCGGGGGCGCCCCTCACCCGTGGCCGTCTCGGCGGTCTTCTGCCGGTCGTCCACCACCTCCTTGAGCGGTGCCGCGAGGCCGCGCCGGCGGCCGACGGCTGATCTGGAGGCGCGGATGGACAGCAGCCGTGCCTCTCAGCGGAGGAACCGGGGACTTGGAGGTGTGCCGCCGACCACCTGGCCGCGGGTCGGGTCCACCTCATGACCGACCCGCTGTCGCGTGAGTCGCTGAGTCCTGAGCACGTCAAACCCCACTCGCAGGTATTCGTGGGGATCGTGCCGGGAAGGTGTGGTCCATGACGAGGTTGGGGATCCCCGACGAGATCCGTGCCTGCCTGTTCGATCTCGACGGCGTGCTGACCAAGACGGCGGTGGTGCACGCGGCCGCCTGGAAGCAGATGTTCGACGACTTCCTCAGACGGCGAGACGGCGAGAGGTTCCGCCCGTTCGACGCGGTGGACGACTACGACGCCTACGTCGACGGGCGCCCGCGTTTCGACGGGGTACGTACCTTCCTCGCCGCGCGCGGCATCGTGCTGCCCGAGGGGGAGCCGGGCGATCCGCCCGGGCGTGACACCGTGCACGGCCTGGGCAACCGCAAGAATCTCCTGGTACTGGAGAAGATCCGCAAGGACGGAGTGCAGGCGTATCCGGGGTCGGTACGCCTGGTGGTGGCGGCCCGCGGTGCGCGGCTCGCGACCGCGGTCGTGTCCTCCAGCGCCAACTGCCAGGCCGTCCTGGCCGCGGCCGGCATCGAGCGGCTCTTCGACACCCGGATCGACGGCGTGATCGCGGCCGAACGGGGGCTCGCGGGCAAACCGCACCCGGACACCTTCCTCGCGGCGGCGCGCGACCTGGGCGTCCCACCCGCCGGCGCGGCGGTCTTCGAGGACGCGCTGGCCGGAATGGAGGCCGGCCGGGCGGGCGGATTCGGCTACGTCGTCGGGGTCGACCGGACCGATCAGGCGGACGCGCTGCGCGCGCACGGCGCGGACGTCGTGGTGCGGGACCTGGCCGAGCTGCTTCGGGAGGAGTGATGATCAGCCATCCCTCGTACGCGGTCGAGCCGTGGAGTCTGCGGGAGACCGCCCTGCACCTGGAGGTACTGGCACAGAGCGAGTCGGTGTTCGCGCTCGCCAACGGGCACATCGGCTGGCGTGGCAACCTGGACGAAGGGGAACCGCACGGTCTGCCCGGCACCTACCTCAACGGGGTGTACGAACGGCACCCGCTGCCGTACGCGGAGGCCGGCTACGGTTATCCGGAGACCGGCCAGACCATCCTCAACGTCACCAACGGCAAGATCATCCGACTGCTCGTCAACGATGCGCCGTTCGACCTGCGCTACGGCCGGTTGCGCTCTCATGAACGGCTGCTGGATCTGCGCGCTGGGGTCCTGCGGCGCACCTGCGTGTGGACCTCACCGTCCGGGCGAACCGTCCGGGTCCGCTCGACCCGGCTGGTCTCCTTCCCCCAACGAGCCGTCGCCGCCGTCGCCTACGAGGTGGAGCCGCTGGACGCGGCCATTCGTGTCGTCATCCAGTCCGAACTGCTGGCCAACGAGCAACTGCCGCGGCCATCCTCCGCCGACCCGCGGGTTTCGGCTGCCCTGGAGACATCCCTGCGACCGGAGGAACACCTCGCCGAGAGCACCCGGCTGCGCCTGATCCACCGCACCGCCGACAGCGGCCTGCGGGTCGCCGCCGCGGCCGACCACCTCGTCACCGGACCCGACTCGACACAGACCTACGGCGAGAGCGGCGCGGACGTCGGCCGGTTCACCATCACGGCGTCGCTGAACCCCGGGCAGGTCCTGCGGCTGGAAAAGCTGGTCGCCTACGGCTGGTCGGGGGTGCGTTCACTGCCGGCGATGCGCGACCAGGTGGAGGCCGCGCTCGCCGGAGCGCGCAGCACGGGCTGGCCGGGGCTGGTGGCGCAACAGCGCGGCTACCTGGACGATTTCTGGGCCGGCGCCGACATCGAGATCGACGGTGATGCGGAGATCCAGCAGGCGGTGAGGTTCGCGCTCTTCCACGTGCTGCAGGCCGGTGCCCGCGCCGAGTGCCGGGCCATCCCCGCCAAGGGTCTGACCGGATCCGGCTACGACGGTCACTGCTTCTGGGACACCGAGACCTTCGTTCTGCCGGTGCTGACCTGTACCGTGCCGCAGGCCGTGGCCGAAGCGCTGCGCTGGAGGCAGTCCACACTGCCCCCGGCTCGGGAGCGGGCGGCCCAGCTCGGCCTCCAGGGCGCAGCCTTCCCCTGGCGCACCATCGAGGGCCTGGAGTGCTCCGGATACTGGCCCGCGGGTACCGCCGCCTTTCATGTGAACGCCGACATCGCCGACGCCGTCCTGCGCTACCTCGCCTTCACCGGGGATCAGGAGTTCGAGCGCGACGTCGCGGTGGAGTTGCTGGTGGAGACGGCGCGATTGTGGTGCTCGCTCGGTCACCACGACCACCAGGGCCGCTTTCACATCGACGGGGTGACCGGACCCGACGAGTACAGCGCGATCGCCGACGACAACCTGTACACCAACCTCATGGCGCAGGCGAACCTGCTGGCCGCCGCCGACATCGCCGGACGGCATCCCGGCCGTGCCGCCTCCTACGGGGTGGACGACGACGAGGCGACCGCCTGGCGTGCCGCCGCCCACACCATGGCCGTGCCCTACAACCACGAGCTGGGGGTCCACGAGCAGTCGGCCGGATTCACCCGCCACCAGAAGTGGGACTTCGCGAGTACGCGGCAGGATCAGTATCCGCTGCTGCTGCACTTCCCCTACTTCGACCTGTACCGCAAACAGGTCGTCAAACAGGCCGACCTGGTCCTGGCGATGTACCTGCGCGGCGACGCGTTCGACCCGGAGCAGAAGTCACGTAACTTCGCCTACTACGAACCGCTGACCGTGCGGGACTCCTCCCTGTCCGCCTGCAGTCAGGCCATCATCGCCGCCGAGACCGGATACCTGCGCCTCGCCGACGACTACCTCGGCGAAGCCGCGCTGATGGACCTGGAGAACCTGGAGCACAACACCCGCGACGGCCTGCACATCGCCTCCCTGGCCGGCACCTGGCTGGTGCTGGTCGCCGGCTTCGGCGGCATGCGCCACCGGGACGGTACACTCCACTTCGCGCCCCGCCTGCCGGAAACCCTCACTCGGCTGCTGTTCACCGTGCAGATCCAGGGCCGAAGCCTGCAAGTGGAGATCACCGGTTCCGCCACCACCTACCGCCTGCTCAAGGGAGCCGATCTGACGATCCGGCACTACCAGCGGCCGGTCACGCTCAACGGCCGGCGTCCGCAACAGCGCCCCACACCACCTCTGCCGCCCCGTCCCGAGCTCCGGCAGCCATCAGGACGCCGCCCGAAATCCCGCCACCCCGAACACATGTGACAACACACCCGCCGCCGCTCACCGAACCCGATCACAGCGGCTGCGGCAATCCTCGGTGACGTGGCGGAGCACAAGGACAGGCGGACCGGGCCAAGCGGCGCAGTAAGATCACAGCCCCGTCTCGCCTGCTCACCAGGCAAGACGCGCGCTGCCCGCTCCGCGGAGAGCTACCCGGCGAGAAGACCACCCTCCCGCCCGTCAGGGGAACGGGCGAAACCGGTCAGGATTCGACCTTGCGGGCTACCCCGCCCATCGTCCACGTCTTCTCACGGCCCTGCGTCGCCAGCGGGTTGTCGGGGCGCCAGTGGCGGACGTAGACCAGGCCGGGTTCGACCAGCTCCAGCCCGTCGAAGAAGCGCAGCACCTGGTCACTGCGCCGGGAGGCGTCCTCATGGCGGCCGAGGATCTTCCGGTAGATGTCGACCAGCGGACCCGCCGCCTCCGGGCGCGTGTCGAAGACGACGTGGCCGATGGCGAAGTGGCTGCCCGCGGGCACCGCGTCGCGCAGGATCGCCACGTTCTTGTGCGGGTCGTCTTCGTCGGGGATGAACTGCAGGGCCGACAGGATCAGGACGGCCACCGGCAGGTCCAGGTCGATCAGGCGCCGCAGCTCGGGATCGTTGAGCAACTCGCGGGGGTGCAGCACGTCACCCTCGACGATGGTGGTGTGGGGGTTGGTGGCCAGCATGGCGCGGGCGTGGGAGAGCACGACCGGATCGGTGGCGACGTAGACCACGCGGGTGTCCGGCGCGATCGCCTGGGCCACCTGGTGGACGTTGTTGCGGGTGGGCAGCCCGGAACCGAGGACGACGAACTGGGTCATGCCCTGCTCGACGAGATAGCCCGTCGCCCGGCGTAGGAAGGCCTGAGCCTCCTGGGACATGGCCCTGATCTCCGGCGCGATGGCGAGCACTTCCTCGGCGGCCTTACGGTCGGCGGCGAAGTTGTCCTTGCCCCCCAGGAAGTAGTCGTTCATCCTGGCGATGTTGGGCACGCTCGTGTTCAGGCCGGCCGCCGGTCGCCGGTCGGCGTCGCTCATCTGTCATCTCCTCTGTTGCCTCTGACGTCCTCTCCGGCTCGCGGTCCGAGGATTTCGGCACCCGGTCGGTTCCGGTGACAGTCAACTGTCAGGGCGTGGGTAACGATCGAGGGGCCAAGCTGTTTTCCGGGGCAGTCTATTCCTTGCGGCCTACTCCGCCGACGACCCAGACGGAGTCCGGCCGGTGGGGCACCGCGCCCTCCGGCCGCCACCGGGGAATGTAGACGAGGCCCGGCTCGACGGGTTTCAACCCATCGAGGAAAGGCTCGACCTCGGCTCTGGTCCGCAGGTTCGCGCGGCGGGGACCGGTGATCGACCCGCGATCCTGAAAGAGGTCGGCGAGCCTCGCGGTTCTCTCGGGACACAGGTCCGAGACAGCGTGGGAGATGGCCATGTAGCTGCCCGGGGCCATCGCCTTCCTCAGGGTGGCGGTGACCCGCAGGGCCTCGGCGTCGTCCGGGAAGTCGGTCAGGAACGAGAAGAGGAGGATCGCCACGGGCCGATCGAGGTCGATCACGCCGGTGAGGCCGGGATGGGCCAGCAGGCCCTCCGGGTCGCGGGCGTCGGCCTCGATGACCGTGGCCCGGCCGTCCTCCTTCAGGAGGGCCCGGGCGTGCACGACGACCATCGGGTCGTTGTCGACGTAGACGACCCGCGCGTCGGGAGCGATGCCGTGCAGGATCTGGTGCACGCTGCCCTGGGTCGGCAGTCCGCAGCCGATGTCGATGAACTGGCGTATGCCGGTCTCGGCGAGAAACCGCACGACGCGGCCGAGGAACCTGCGTCCCTCCACCGACATGGCGGGAAGTTCGGGGGCCAGTTCGAGCGCCACCCGCGCGGCGTCGCGGTCGGCGGCGAAGTTGTCCTTGCCACCCAGGAAGTAGTCGGCTATCCGGCCCGCGTTCGGGATCGTGGGGTCGAACCTGAGGCGCTCAGGTTGCGGCGACGCCATGATGTCCTCCGTCCGGCGGTGCGGCTTTCAGCGGACATTATCGGCCTTCAGGCCCCGAGGTGATGTATTTCCGGTCAATAACCCCTTCTGGCGGCGCGTCTTCCTGATGCCCGGCTGCCTGCGCTCCGGTTGGGCGCTGTTTCGCCGGTGACGGGCCGCGCCGCGCTCAGTGGCAGGCCTCCAGGTGGCGTCCCCCTCTCCCGGGGAGGGCGAAGGCCGCCCATACCGCCTTGCCGCGGGTCTCCAGGGGAGCCCAGCCCCACATCTCGCTGATGCCGTCGACCACCTGTAGTCCCCGGCCGCTCTCCGCCTCGTAGTCGGGCTCGCGCAGGCAGGGCTCCTGGTCGCTGGGGTCGGTGACCGCGCACAGCATCGAGCGTTCGGTGTGGCAGAGGATCACCTTGACCTCGGGGCAGACCCGGGAGTGCTGGACGCCCCGCGTGCCGTGACGTACGGCGTTGGTCACGAGTTCGGAGACCACGACACCGGTGTCGTCGATCAGTTGCTCGAGCTCCCAGGCCCTCAGGGCGCCGGCGGTGAACTCACGGGCGGTCCGTGCGGCGCACGGATCGTGGCGAAAGCTGCGTACGGCCATCTGCAGCCGGTTGACGTGGCTCTCGCCGCCGGCCCAGGGGGGCAGGCCGCTCGGGGGCAGTAGGTGATCGAGCATCGACAGCCACCGTTCCCACCCTCCGATCTCAGCTCGGATGGGTGCGGCTTCATGTCTCTGGTAACCAGTCATCGACGACCTTGGGGGTGGGCGATCGTGCGGCAAGGGCGATCCGTCTAGTCATCTTGCACGCCGTAATGTGCATAGGCAAGTACAGATGCACGTGCATCTGCACAAAAAGCTCTATGCTCGTGGTGTTGTTTCCCTCCCTAATCGGTGAGAGGCGAGGATGAACCAGCTGTACAACGGCATGCCGGCAGCCCTGATGGGCGGCATCGTCTGGCGCAAGAGCCACTTCAGCAACCCCAGCGGCAACTGCGTGGAGCTCGCGGAACTCCCCGACGGCAGGGTCGCGATGCGCAACTCCCGCGATCCCGAAGGGCCCGCGCTGATCTACACGCGCCGCGAGGCCGACGCCTTCGTCCGCGGGGTGAAGAGCGGGGAGTTCGACGACCTGATCACCTGACTGTCGGCAAGAGGTGGTTGAAGAATAAAATTCTCTATGGCCTGGGCTTGGCGGGCGGAGTAGCGTGAAAGGTCGCGATCGCCGCAAGGAAGTCGGAACAGGCTCGCGTTCCGTGCCCAAAGGACTGTAGATGATCACACCTCACGCCGACGGTCAGCCGGTCGTTCCAACCCCCATGGCCGTGCCGAGGGGCAGTTCCACGGTGCTGCGGATCGTCCTGGGAGCGCAGCTCCGCCGGCTGCGCGAGCACCGGGGCATCACCCTGGAGGAGGCGGGGAACGCCATCCGGGCCTCGCACTCGAAGGTCAGCCGCATGGAGCTCGGCAGGGTCAGCTTCCGGATCAGGGACGTCGCAGACCTGCTCACCCTGTACGGCGTGACCAGCGAGGACGAGCGGGAGCCGCTGCTGTCCCTCGTCGAGAAGGCCAACCTCACCGGCTGGTGGCACAACTACAACGACGTGCTGCCCAGCTGGTTCGAGACGTACGTGGGGCTGGAGGAGTCGGCCACCGGCATCCGCAACTACGAGGTCCAGTTCGTGCCGGGACTGCTGCAGAGCGAGGGGTACGCGCGAGCCGTCGTCCAACTGGGCTTCCCCTCGGCCTCCCGGGAGGAGCTGGACCGCCGAGTGCGGCTGCGCATGGCGCGCCAGCGGCTGCTGCGCGGCTCCGCGCCGCCCCACCTGTGGGCCGTGCTGGACGAGGCCGTGCTGCGCCGCCCGCTCGGCGGGGTCCAGGTGATGTGCGAGCAGATCGACCACATCCTGACGGCGCTCGAACTGCCCAATGTGACGGTCCAGATCGTGCCCTTCAGCGTGGGCGGGCACGCCGCGGCCGGCGGGCCCTTCAGCATCCTGCGGTTCGCCCAGCCCGACCTGCCCGACGTGGTCTACCTGGAACAGCTCACCAGCGCCGTCTACCTGGAGAAGCGCGACGACGTCGACAGCTACCTGGAGGTCATGGAGCGCCTGTGCATCGAGGCCGAGCCGGTCACCCGCACCCGCGAGATCCTGCTGGGAATCCGCGAGGAGCTGAGCAGGAAGCGCTAGCCGGGAGGCGGGGGCGAGCGCCGCCGCGTCGCCCCCGGCGGTCTCGCCCCTGAGGAGAGGCTCTCGCCGCGTCCGCGCTCCCGCGCCATCATCCGCGCCGCCCGCGCCGTGATCGCGAGGACGGCGCCCCGCTCTGATCGCGGAGGTGGCCGGGCTCCGGGCCGTCAGTCCACGAAGGGGGCCACCAGGACGTCGACGATGTCCTGGTAGCCGAGTCCCTTGTGCGCCAACTGCCCGGCCACCGCGAGTTCCGCGAGGCCGTGGGCCGTCGAAAGCAGGGCCATCAGCCGGGCCTTGGGCACCGGTCCCTCCCCGGCGCCCGCCATGCCGAGCGCCGTCGTCACCTGGTCGATCGCCTCCTCCAGTTCCGGATGGTGGCCCGCGAGGAACTCCGAGGCGAACACCAGTCGGTACTCCTCACGATGCGCCGTGGCGTACTCGACGTAGCTCAGGTAGAAGGCCCGCAGCCGGTCGCGCCGGTCGGCTTCCTGCGAGATCGCCGCGGCGACGTGCGCGCTGAGGTCGGCGATGACCCGGACGGCGAGCGCGGCCAGCAGTGCGGTCTTGTCGGTGAAGTGCCGGTAGGGGGCCGTGCGGGACAGGCCGGTCAGGTCGCCGACGGCGCGCAGCGTCACGGCGTCGAGCCCCTCCTCGCGCAGCAGCCTCAGCGCGCTCTCGACCAGGCGGGTCCTGGTGTCGTCCATCATCCGCTCGTACCTTTCCCGGCAACCCGTGTTGACAATGTCAACGTATCTGGTTGACACTGTCAACAAGATGTTGACGACGTCAACTGGAGAGCTATGAAGATCACGGTGAACGGTGTCCCCGCCACGGTGGACGCATGCCCTGACGACGCCGCCGTGGACGTCCTGCGCGACGGGCTCGGCCTCACCGGCGCCAAGGCCGCCTGCCGCACCGGAGTCTGCGGCGCCTGCACGGTCATGGTGGGCGGCACGCCCCAGGCGAGCTGCCTGCTGCCCGCCGCCGTCCTGGAGGAACGCGAGGTCGTCACCGCGGAGGGCCTCGACCACCCCGTCCAGCGGGCGTTCGCGGTCCACGACGGCCTGCAGTGCGGCTACTGCACGCCAGGGTTCGTGGTGGAGGCCGCGGCCTTCGTCGACGCCTGGCGCGCCGAGCACGGCGACGTCGCTCCGCCGCGCGAGCGGATCGCCACCGCCATGGCGGGCCACCTGTGCAGGTGTGGCGCCTACGAGGGGATCCACGCGGCGATCGCCGCCGCCTGCCGCGGCGAACACGACGGCGCCGCCGGGACCCCCGCCCGCCTGGAGGCAATGGACAAGATCACCGGCCGGGCCCGCTACACCACCGACGTACGCCTGGACGGCCAGCTGGAGGGGGTGGTCATCCGCTCCACCAGGGCACACGCCCGCGTCACCGCGGTGACCGCCGGCACCGCGCACATCGTCGACCTGCTGCCGCCCGACCGCACCGTCCGCTACACGGGCCAGCCCGTCGCCGCCGTGGCCGCCCCCACCCGCCGCGAGGCCCTGGCGATCGCGGAGGCCGCGGAGATCGACTACGACCCGATGCCCGCCGCGCTCGACGACACGCCCCAGGCCCCGCCCGTCTACGACGATTCCACCAGGAAGCACGCCCCCAGCTCCAGCGAGGGGTTGGACCTGCCCGGCGGCTGGCACGGCAACGTGCGCGGCCCCTTCACCAGGGCGAGCTGGCGCGGACGCACCGCCGTCAAACGGATCGAGGCCGCGCGGCGCGACGCCGACCCCCGCCTGGTGACCGGCACCTTCACCACCGCCGTGCAGGTCCACACCCCGATGGAGCCGCACGCCTGCGTGGCCCGCTGGGACGGCGAGGGCGACCTCCACCTGCACCTGTCCACCCAGACCGTAGGCCTGGTCACCGAACACGCGGCCAGACGCTGGAACCTGCCCGCCGACCGGGTCCACGTCGTCGCCGATCACGTCGGCGGCGGTTTCGGGGCCAAAAGCGGCGTCACCGTCGAGACGGTCGCGGCCGTCGAGCTCGCCCGGGCCTGCGGCGCACCGGTCCGCGTGGTGTTCGGCCGCGCCGAGGAACTCACCGACGCGGGCAACCGCCCCGGTACCCGCACCACGCTCGAACTGCTCACCGACGACCGGGGCGACCTCGCCGCCCTCACCGTGGACGTCCACGGGCGCGGCGGCGTGGCCATCGGATCGATGGTCGCCGGGATGGCCCGCCTCATGTACGGCACCGCGCCCCGGCGGCTCCGCGACTACGACGTGGTCACCAACGAGCCGCCGGGCACCCCGTTCCGCGGACCTGGGGCGCCGCCCCTGCTCTGGGCGCTGGAGCAGGCGGTGGACGAGGCCGCCCACCGCCGCGGCGAGGACCCGATCGCGCTGCGCCGCCGCTGGGACGGCAACCGCAAACGGCACGCCCTCTACGACCGGGCCCTGGCCCTGCCGCTGTGGGCCGACCGGCCGCGGACCGGCTCCCAGACGGGCCGCTTCCGCAGGGGCGTCGGGGTGGCCGCCGCCAACTGGCTCTACATGCTCGACCCCGCCACCGAGGTGGAGCTGCGCGTCGAGGGCGACACGGTCGTGGCCGCCACCTCGACCCAGGACATCGGGACCGGCATCCGCAGCGTCATCGCCGACATCCTGCGGGAGGAACTCGCGCTGCCCGCCGAGCGCGTTCGCGTCGAGATCGGCAGGACGGGCACCGTGCACGGACCACCCTCCATCGGCAGCCGCACCACGACCTCGGTCGCCCCGGCCGTACGCGACGCCGCGCGGCGGCTGCGGGAGCTGGGCCTGACCGACGGCGCCAGGGTCGTCGGCAGGCGCCGCCGCGACCGGCGCGGCTACCTGACCCCGGTCGCGGTGGCCGGTATAGCCCTCGGCCGGGGGTTCAGCGGCGCCGTCCACGTCACCGAGGTCGAGGTCGACACCCGCCTGGGAGCCGTCAGGCCGCTGCGGGTGTGGGCGGGGATCGCGGTGGGCCACATCTACGCCGAACGGCTGGCGCGCAGCCAGTGCGAGGGCGGCGTCGTGCAGGGCATCGGCTACGCGCTGTACGAGGAACGCCTGGTCGACCCGGTGACCGGAACCGTGCTGACCGCCAACCTCGACGACTACCGCATTCCCGGCATCGGTGACACCCCCGAGATCACCGTGCACTTCCACCGCGACGGCTGGGACCACGTCAACGGCCACGGTGTCGGAGTCGGCGAGGTCTCCACGGTCGGCGTGGCCGCCTCGGTGGGCAACGCCGTGCACAACGCCACCGGCTGGCGCCCCCACGACCTGCCCATCCGCCCCGACCGGCTCCTCGAAGGGATCTCCCGTTGACCTCCTCCCCGAAGCCGCCCCCCGGATTCCCCGGGGCGGGTCCGCTCTCCCCGGAGCCGGGCCCCGAAGCCCGCACGACGGGGCCGTACCGCCTGCTCCCCGAGGGAGCCGTCCCGCTGACCTTCTCCCCGGAGCGGCGGTTCCGGGTCCGCGCACCGGAGGGCGTCCGATGACCGCGCTCACCGACCTCGACGACCTCGGCGACGCCGTGCGGCGCGGGGGCGAGTTCCGCGCCGGAGGCACCGACCTGATGGGCCGCCGCGCGGCCGGGCCGCACGTGGACCTGCGCGGCCTGCCCGGTCTGACCGGCCTCGCCTGGCAGCCGGACGGCGCAGTCCGGATCGGCGCGCTGACCACGGTCGCGCGCGTCGCCGCCGACGCGCGTCTCGGTGCCGCCCACCCCTGCCTGACGCTGACGGCGGCGGGCCTGGCCACGCCCCAGATCCGGGAGGTGGCCACGGTCGGGGGCAACCTGCTGCAGCGCAACCGCTGCGCGTACTTCCGCGGCCCGTCCTTCTCCTGCCACCAGAACGGCGGCGGCCACTGCCCGGCCCGCGCCGGGCTCGCCCCGAACGCCGCGATCGTCGACACCGGGCCGTGCATAGCCCCGCACCCGTCGTCACTGGCGGTGGCGCTGCTCGCCTGTGACGCCCTGGCCGAGGTCCACGGCGGTGTCCGTGATGATGTCCGCGATGATGTCCGCAGTGGGGTCCCGTTCCCGGTCGGCGACCTGTACGGGGACGGCTCCGACCCCACCCGTGACCACCTGCTGGGGCCGGGGGAGATCCTGCTGTCCGTCGTCCTGCCACCGTCCGTGCCGGGCGAGCGGGCCGCCTACCACCGGGCGATCGGCAGGTCCGAGGCCGAGTGGCCGCTGGTGGAGGCGGCGGCGCGGCTGGTCATGGACGGCGGCAGGATCACCTTCGCCAGGGTGGCCGCGGGCGGCGTCGCCCGCGTCCCGGTGCGCCTGCCCGAGGTCGAGGAGGCGCTCCTGGCCGGGGAACCTCTCGACCGGGCGGCCGGGCTGGCCACCGCCCGGTGTACCCCGGCGGCTCGCAACCGTTACAAGCTCGCCCTGCTCTCCGGGACCGTCCTGGAGGTGCTGGAGCGCGCCACCGGAACCGCCGGGCACCGCTGACCGGCTCGCCCGTACCGACGCGGGGGGGCGCCCCCCCCCCCGGGGGCCCCCCACCCCACCCCAC
>NZ_JBEOZN010000151.1:0-22260 GCF_040298085.1 Streptosporangium sp. NPDC001681
GCCCGACGGCAGCGCACTCGAGGTCGCGGTGCCCAACGCCCAACCCCAACCGTCTCAGCTCTCGGACCACCACCAAGCAGTGCCGACTACTAGCGCACCGTACTCCGCACCGGGGGCCGCACCGCCGCCCGGTTACCTGCAAACCGGTCGCGCAGACGCCGCACTGCCGAAGATCAACATTTTGGTGGATCTCCGCCGATCGCATGGAGGGCATCGATGTACCCGCCACCGACGTCGAACCGGGTGATGTCCGGAGCCTGTCACCGGCGACCCGCGGGAGTCGGCCGGACCCGACCGCGAGAGGGCTGACCGGTGAGGGCGCGCTCAGGACATGTGGATGAGCTGCCCGGTGATGTAACGGGCCTGGTGCGAGGCCAGGAAGACGATGACCTCGGCGACCTCCTCCGGCCGGCCGACGTGCCGCAGCGGGCTGTTCGCGCGGACCGCCTCCTCGACGACCGAGGTGATCCAGCCGGTGTCGGTGGCGGGTGGGTGGACCATGTTCGCGGTGACGCCGTGGCGACCGAGTTCGGCGGCGGCGGACATCGTGTAGTTCTCCTGGGCCGCCTTGGCCGCGCCGTACGAGACCTCCTCGGGGAAGCCGCCGGAGCTTCCGGAGGTGAGACCGATGATCCGGCCCCAGGTGGCGCCGCGGCCTACGTGGCGGCGGGCGAACTCGGCGATCAGCAGGGCAGGGGCGCGCACGTCCACCGCGAACTGCCGGTCATGGGAGTCGGCGTCGACGGGGCGCAGCGCGCGCCCGAAGCGGTCGCGCGCGTTGGGCAGGAAGGTGTCGGCCAGCCAGCCACTGGCGTTGTTGATCAGGATCTCCACCGGCCCGAAGGCCGCCTGTGCCCGGTCGAACAGCAGGCTCGCGACGTCCGGCTCTGCCAGGTCGGCCTCGATGGCCTCGGCCCGGCCGCCGCCGGCCCGGATCCGGGCCACGACCTCGTCGGCGCTCTGTGCCCGCAGCCTGCCGTAGGCGTCGGGGAAGGCCGGATCGTCGACGTGCTCGGCCGGGTCCAGTCGTTTGTAGGTGAGTAGCACCGCCGCTCCGCACGCGGCCAGCGCGATGGCGGTCGCCGCGCCGATGCCCTGGTTCGCGCCGGTGACCAGTGCCACCCGGCCGGTCAGCCGAGGATCGATCATGGCCGCATCCTGGCACCCGCCGGGGCGGACCGGCCACCGGTTTTCCCCACCGTCCGCCCGGACGGGGACCGGTCACGGCAGTGGGTACGCCCGTCGGGGATGCTCGCCACGCTCGATCGCCAGTGCCCTGTCCCGTCCAGCCGGCGCCGCTGCTCTTCGGTCGGCAGCGGCAGCGTCTCGGCGAAGTCCACTTCGGGGTGTCGGTCTCTGACCTTGAAGAGAAAAAGCCTCTCGAAATGATGTGAACACGGCGCGGGTGGCCGTTTCCGTTCGCCGTCGGCCACGCCGCTCCGGCCTGATCGGCTATCCGATTTCCCGGTCGGGGACCGCATAACCCGGAACCGACGGCCAGCGGACGGTGAGCACCACCGATTCCTCCTCCGCGTACCAGGAGTGATCGACACCATGACCCCACACGACGTAGTCACCTCGCTTGGCCAACAGCACGCTACGTCCTGGCAGTTCCACCCGGAAACGGCCACTGATCAACATGAGCAGCGCCGTACGCTTCTCGCCGGTGACCCATTGCGCACGCTCGTCGCCACGCGGATGGACACCCCATTTGATCTCGACATCACCGCTGTGCCGGACGTCATCGGTCGGTTTGAAATGTCCGAGCAGCCAACCGCGGTCATCGGCCGCATCCACGTCCGCACTACCCACGTACACGTTCTCCAGCACGGAGCGTGACGCTAGCACGGCACCCGTCTTTCCACTCGGGAAACGGCTCCGGGACGATCAGAGGCGGATCATCAAGGCCCCAAGCGGGGCAGGCCGCCGCCCGTGGTGATCGTTCTTGTGCCGGCGGGTCGTGGGCGGCGCCGTCGCGCTGAACCGCTACGCCCGCGGAGGTTGATCGATGTCGGGGTCCGCTTGCGTGACTAATCTACGTGTGAGGTACAGCATATGTTGTACAGAGTGCGTGGTTCTACACTTGGGTCACGTTACCAACGGATCATCGAATTCGGCTCGCAGCGGGCAACCGGGCGGGGAGGAACGGAGGCGTCATGGCAGAGGAGCGTGTGCTGCCCCCCGTCGTGGCGCGGATGTGGGGGCGTGAGACCGTGTCACGCCACGGGCCGCGACCGAGCCTCGACGCGGCCAGGATCATCGCCGCCGCGATCGAGATCGCCGACACCGAGGGGTTGCCGGGCGTCCGGATGAGCAGCGTCGCCTCCCGCGTGGGGGTGGCGACGATGTCCCTGTATCGCTATGTCGGCAGCAAGGAGGAGTTGCTGACGGCCATGGCCGACGCCGCGGTCCCCGACCCCCCCGAACTCGGCGGGCTGCCGTGGCGGGACTACCTCGTGACATGGACCCGCGCCAACCGTGACTTCTTCCTCGCCAGGCCGTGGATGCTGCTCGTCGCCCGCCTCACCCCGCCCATGGGTCCGCGGAGCCTACGCTGGCTCGACCGGGCGCTGGCCGCACTCGCCGACACGGGGTTGGACGCGGGCGAGAGGGTCAACATCGCGAGCACCCTCGGCGGGTACGCCCTCAGCGAGGCCACGTTCGTGCACGGGATGAGCAGCGAGCGGGAGGTCGGTGGTGACGCCGGGGTCGCGGGAATGGCGGAGTACAGCGAGGTCCTCGCCGAGGTCATCGACCCGGAGGGGTATCCCGAACTGTTCGCCGCGATCCATGCCAATGCCTTCGGAGACGCCGCCGAATGGGTCGGCGACGACGACTTCACCTTCGGCCTCGACCTCCTTCTCGACGGTGTCGAAACGCTCATCGCGCGCCGGACCACGGCCTGAAGGACCGCGCTCCCACCGGTCGGCCATGGCGATTTCCCGCATTCCCGGGCTGCTGAGCGCGAAGGTCTCCATCGACGCCGGCCTGACCTCCGGCAACGCGCACCTGATGGTCACGATGACCTTCGACTCCCAGGACTCACCGAGCGCATCAAGCCGTTCCTGGCCTCGAAGACGTTCGTGCGGATCGACGAGACCTTCGCGTCATGAGCGGATCGGGGGAACCTGTGGCGCGGGTCGAGCAAGCCTACGGAGAGAGTGACGGAGGACGCTGAGGGGATCGCCGGCGGAGAAGGTGGGCGGCGGCCCGTGTGGGGGCCGCGGTGGCGGGCAGGTTCTGCTGGTGGAGGGCCGGAATCGACGGGGCTGAGCTGTCATGATGCTGGTGGGGACGTCTGGCTGGCAGTATGCCGACTGGCGCGGGGGGCTCTACCCGCCCGGCCTGCCCCAGCGGCTGTGGCTGGAGCGGTATGCCGAGTGCTTCGAGACGACCGAGAACAACAACACCTTCTACCGGCTGCCGGCGCGCGAGACGTTCGAGAAGTGGCGGGACCGCACCCCGGACACGTTCGTCATGGCGATCAAGGCGAGCCGCTTCCTCACCCATGTCAGACGGCTGAAGGATCCCGAGGAGCCCGTCGAGCGCCTGCTGGCGGCGGCCGAGGGGTTGGGAGCCAAGCTCGGGCCGATCCTCCTGCAGCTTCCGCCGACGTTGCCGGCCGATCCCGGCAGGCTCGCCGCGTGCCTTAGCTGCTTTCCCGCCCATGTGCGGGTCACCGTCGAATTCCGGCACGTGTCATGGTGGAGCGATTCCGTCCGCGAGGTGCTGTCAGCCCACGGTGCGGCCCTGTGCTGGGCCGACCGGCTCGGCCGCCCGCAGACACCCCTGTGGCGGACCACCGACTGGGCCTACCTGCGCTTCCACGAGGGCCGAGCACACCCCTGGCCCGCGTACGGCGACGGCGCGCTCCGTTCCTGGCTGCGCCGCCTGGGCCGGGAATGGGATGAGCGCTGCGATGTCCATGTGTACTTCAACAACGATCCGGGCGGCGCCGCGGTGCGCAACGCCGCCCGATACGCGGAACTCGCGCGCGCCGAGGGGTGGCCGGTGAGTCGCACGCCGGACCGGATCCCGGCACCCGAGGAAACGGCGCTCGCCCGGTGACGCTCCCCTGCGGCAGGGCGGGGCGAACACCGGCGGCCCCGGAGAATCGGCGAACGGCCAACGCCGAGGAAACAACTGATCGAGTTACCTCTCCTCCTGTACGGCCGGGGCTGCTCCGGCGACAACGACAGACGACATGGCGGGACGTGTACGGATTCGCAGGCCGTGCCGTCAAGTGACCTCGGCTGGGGTTCACACGTTCAGTCCGGTCGTGGAAGGAGATCATGCGTATGACTGGGGCCCGACCGTCTCGGCGTTCCGCGCTCGGTTTGCTGGGTGCCGCCTCCCTCGCCGCCGGTGGGGTGTTGGCGGTGCCCGAAAAGGCTTACGCAAGCCCGTCCCGGCCTGGCCGGATACCGAAGGATGTGCGGCCCGGCGGTGCGTACGACCGGTTCGTCGCACAACTGGCGGCCGAGGACAAGTTCTCCGGAACCATCCTGCTGGCCCACCGTGGTCGTACCGTACTGGCCCGGTCCTACGGGATGGCCGACAGGGAAAGGAAGATCCCCACAAGCCCGTTGATCCTGCCCGCCAGGAGGCATTTCAGGGGTACGGGGTGCTTACTCCCATCTTCAATGGCCAGCGGATGATCGGGCATGGCGGCGGCATCGGGGGCGGAGGGACCAATTGGTCCATCTACCTCGACATTGACTGGACCGGGATCATCCTCTGCAACTACGACCTCGATATCGAGCCGATCATTGAAAAAGAAAGGCACGCTGTCACCGACGACATGTCATGAGACCCGTCCGCGATGAGGTGCTCACTGCCCCGGCAGGGTGACGGTCACCACCAGGCCGCCACCGGCCCGCGGGCGGGCGGCGACCTCACCCCCGTGCGCGCGGGCCACCGAGCGCACGATGGACAGGCCCAGCCCCGCCCCCTTGGCGGTGACCATGCGCTCGGCGCCCAGCCGCCGGAACGGCTCGAACAGCGCGGGAAGCTCGTACGGCGGCACTGCCGGCCCGCTGTTGCTCACCTCGACCTCGGCTCTGCCATCGGC
The DNA here is from genome assembly GCF_040298085.1 of Streptosporangium sp. NPDC001681. Taxonomy (NCBI): domain Bacteria; kingdom Bacillati; phylum Actinomycetota; class Actinomycetes; order Streptosporangiales; family Streptosporangiaceae; genus Streptosporangium; species Streptosporangium sp. NPDC001681. The sequence goes on from NZ_JBEOZN010000151.1 coordinate 5,072, forward strand.
TCTGACACGGCTGGTCGCCCGTACCCAACCGCCCTCCTTGGCGTTGTGCCGCACTCCGTTCTCCACCAGGTTGTGCACCATCCGCTCAAGCAGCAGGGCATCCCCCAGCGTGAGCGCCTCCCCCGCGTGCTCGGTGATCTCGATCCCGGCCTGCCCGGCCTCGGGCGCGCACTGCGCCACGACATGGCTGAGCACGTCGGCCAGATCGACGGGAAGCCGCTCGGTGATCTCGTTCTCCGATCCGGCCAGCAGCAGCAGCCCGACGATGAGCCGCTCGTGCCTGGTGTTGATCTCCAGCAGGTTCTCGCCAAGCTGCTTGACGTCCTCGGAGGCCGACTTGCGGTGCATGGCCAGCTCGACCAGCGCCCGGCCCAGGGTGAGCGGGGTGCGCAGCTCGTGGGAGGCGTTGGCGACGAAGCGCCGCTGCCCGTCGAAGGAGCGGTCCAGCCGCTCGACCATGACGTCGAAGGTGTCGGCCAGATCCTTGACCTCGTCGTCGGGTCCGCGCAGGGCGATCCGCTCGTGCAGTCCCCGGTCGGCGGCGGGGGCCGCGGCGATCCGCCTGGCGGTCTCGGTCACCTGGTGCAGGGGTGCCAGGACCCGGCCGGTGACCAGCCAGCCGAAACCCGCCGCGGCACCGCCGACGACCACCAACGCGATGCCGCCCAGAGTGAGCATCGAGGTGGTGGCGGCCTCGTGCAGGGTGCTCTGCTGCTGCCTCATCCACTGCTCCGCCTGCTCCGCGTCGAGCCGGGTGGCCGACGGCGGGCCGTACATGACGTCGGTGGCGGGCGTCGAGCGCCCGATGGTGATGACCTTCGTCCTGGAGGTGAGCTGCTGGCTGAAGAGTGTGTAGGTGGCACCGAGCAGCACGATCCCGGCCACCAGGAACAGCCCGCCGTAGATCAGGGTCAGCCGGGCCCGCAGCGTGATGCGGCGCGGCAGCAGTGTCCGGGACCTCACGGGATGCGATACCCCACTCCGGTGACGGTCTCGATGACCGGGGGGTCGGCGAGCTTGCGGCGCAGCTTGAGGATGGTGAGCCTGACGGCACCGGTGAACGGGTCGGCGTACTCGTCCCACGCCTTCTCCAGCAGGTACTCGGCGGGAACCACCGCGCCGTCGGCGCGCAGCAGCTCGGCCAGCACGGCGAACTCCTTCTTGGCCAGCGGCACGTAGCGGCTGTCGCGGAACACCTCGCGGCGTGCGGGGTCCAGGGTGATGCCCGCGCGGCGCAGCACCGGCGGCGTGGCGGGGCGGCACCGGCGCCCGAGCGCCAGCACGCGGGCGGCCAGTTCGGGGAAGGCGAACGGCTTGCTGAGATAGTCGTCGGCGCCCAGCGACAGGCCCTCGACCCGGTCGGTGATCTCGGCGGCCGCGGTCAGCATCAGCACCCGCGCGCCGGTCCCAGCCTCGACCAGTTCCCGGCAGACCTCGTCGCCGTGTACGGCCGGCAGGTCCCTGTCCAGCACGACCACGTCGTAGTCGTTGACGCCCGCCCGCTCCAGCGCCGCCGCTCCGTCGAGGGCGACGTCTACCGCGTGGGTCTCCTCGCGCAGCCACTCCGCGATCGCCTCGGCGAGCAACGGCTCGTCCTCCACCACCAGAACTCGCATGCCTCCATGGTGGCCGCCCCGGTGTTTCCTCCACGTTAGCGATCGTTCCTGGAAACGCCGGGGAAACACCGCACCCGCTTGCATCACCTCCCGAAGGGCCGGAAACGCTTCGGCCGCGACTTGAGGAGACGACACCATGCGACTGCGGACGCACCATGCGCTGGCGGCACTGCTACTGGCCCTGACCGTGACCGGATGCGGTGCCGCGCCCGAAACCGGCACGGTGGCCTCGGCCGACGGCGGGGCCAAGCAGGCGGGCGGCAGCGCCGCCCCGACCCTGAGCCAGGAGGAGAAGGGGGTGAGGTTCGCCCAGTGCATGCGGGAGAACGGCGTGCCCATGGAGGACCCGGAGGGTGGCCGCATCCAGCTCAAGTTCGACAAGAACAGCGGCGTCGACAGGGCCACGGTGGACAAGGCCATGCAGGCATGTCAGGAGTTCAACCCGCAGGGCGACAGGTCCGGGGCCGCCGACCCCAAGGCGGAGGAGCGAGGCCGCGCCTACGCGGCCTGCATGCGCGAGAACGGCCTGGAGAGCTTCCCCGATCCCAAGCCGGGCCAGCGCGGCATCATGATCACCCCCGAGATCGGTGAGGACCCCGACTTCCCCGCCGCCCAGCAGAAGTGCCAGGACATCATGACGGCCGGCGGCCCGCAGTGACCGCCGAGGAGACCCGCCCACGACGCCGCGCGCGCCGCGGGGGAAAGATCGTCCTGGCGATCGTCGCCATGGCCGTGGGCGGCGCGGCCGCCGTCGGCGTGCTGGGCATGGGCGACGGCACCGTGGCCGACGCCCCCGCCACCCGGCTGCCGCCCAAGACCGTCCCGGTGACCAGGCAGACGCTCACCGACACGCACACCGCCGACGGCGCGCTCGGCTACGGCACCACCAGCACCGCCACCAACCGGTTGCCCGGCACCCTCACCCACCTGCCGGGCACCGGCGACCGTGTCACCCGTGGCCGAGCGCTGTACCAGGTGGACGACAGGCCGGTCGTGCTGATGTACGGCACGCTGCCCGCCTACCGGACGATGCGGATCGGCGACGAGGGCCCCGACGTCAAGCAACTGGAGAGGAATCTGAAGGCGCTGGGCTACACCGGCTTCACGGTCGACGACGAGTACACCTACTCCACCGCCGAGGCCGTCAGGCAGTGGCAGGAGGACCGGGGGCTGGAGGAGAGCGGCGAGGTCGAACTCGGCCGGGTGATGTTCGCCCCCGGCGCGATCCGCGTCGACAGTCTCCAGGCGGGAGAGGGCGACCCGACAGGCCCGGGACGCAAGGTGCTGACCTATTCCGGCACGGCCAAGGCCGTCACCGTCGAGCTCGGCGCCTCCGAGCAGCGACTGGCCAAAAAGGGCGGCAAGGTCACCGTCACGCTCCCCGACGACACCACCATCGGCGGCCGCGTCAAGGAGGTGTCCACCGTGATCAAGCCGGGCGGCCAGGGGCAGAGCCCCACGACCAGCGTGGAGGTGGTCGTCGAGCTGCGCGGTGGGAAGGCGCAGAAGGCGGCCGCCGCCTACGCCATGGCCTCGGTCGATGTCACCTTCACCGCGGGCAGGCGCAAGGACGTGCTGACCGTCCCGGTCGCCGCGCTGCTGGCGCTGCGGGAGGGCGGCTTCGGCGTCGAGGTCGTCAACGGCTCGACGTCCTCCTACGTCCCGGTCACGACGGGCCTGTTCGCGGCCGGCCAGGTGGAGATCTCCGGTGACGGGATCACCGAGGGAGCCGTGGTGGGGATGCCGAAGTGATCTCGCTGAGCGACGTGACGAAGGTCTATCCCGGCGGCGTCACCGCGCTGGCCGGCGTCTCACTGGACATCGGCGCCGGCGAGCTCGTCGCCATCGTGGGTCCCTCGGGCTCGGGCAAGTCCACCATGCTCAACGTGCTCGGCACCCTGGACCGACCCACCACGGGCAGCGTGCGCATCGACGGCTACGAGGTGGGCAGGCTTGGTGACGCCGGGTTGTCGGCACTGCGGGCCACCCGGATCGGCTTCGTCTTCCAGCAGTTCCACCTCGCCGCGCGCGTCACGGCGCTGGACAACGTGGCCGACGGGCTGCTCTACTCCGGCCTGCGGCCGAGCGAGCGGCGGCGCAGGGCGGCGTCGGCGCTGGAGCGGGTCGGGCTGGGCCACCGGATGGACCATGAGCCGCACGAGCTGTCCGGTGGCGAGCGCCAGCGCGTCGCGGTGGCGCGGGCGGTGGCGGGCGACCCTCCGCTCCTGCTGGCCGACGAGCCGACCGGCAACCTCGACTCCGCCTCGGGGGCCGGGGTGATGGAGCTGATGCGCGGCCTGCACGCGGGAGGCACCACCGTGGTGATCATCACGCACGACCGGGAGATCGCCGAGTCACTGCCCCGCCGGGTGCGGATGCGCGACGGCCGCGTGACCTTCGACAGCGCGCGGCCCGAGGCCGCGGTCTCGGAGGTGGGCCGATGACCGCCGAGATGCTGCGGTCGGCACCGCGACCGGCGCTGCGACCGGCCAGGATGTGGCCGCGCGATGTGCTCAAGGTGGGCGTGGTGGGCCTGCGCACCCGGCCGATGCGGGCGTTCCTGTCCGCGCTGGGGATCGCCATCGGCATCTCCGCGATGGTCGCCGTGGTCGGCATCTCCTCCTCCTCACGTGCCGATCTGGACCGCACCCTGTCTGAGCTGGGCACCAACCTGCTGACCGTCTCGCCCGGCACGACGATGACCGGCGAGCAGGCCAGGCTGCCGGCCGAAGCCGAGGCGATGGTGGGCAGGATCGCTCCGGTGGAGTCGGTCTCGGCCATCGGGCGGGTGGCCGACGCCGACGTCTACCGCACCGGAAAGATCCCTAAGGCGGAGACGAACGGGATCGCGACCTACGCCGCGCGGACCGGGCTGCCCGCCACCGTCGGGGCCGAGATCCGTAGCGGTACCTGGCTCAACGCCGCCACCGCCTCCTATCCGGCGACGGTGCTGGGCGCGGTCACCGCGCAACGCCTCGGGATCGGCCACGCGGGGCCCGACACCCAGGTAATGGTCGGCGGGGTGTGGTTCACCGTTGTCGGCATCCTGGCCCCGGCGCCGCTGGCGCCCGAACTGGACACCGCGGCACTGGTCGGCTGGCCGGTGGCCGAGTCCAGGCTGGGCTTCGACGGCCGCCCGACCGTCGTCTACACCCGCTCGCGGGACGCGGAGGTGGAGGCGGTGGCTCAGGTGCTCGGCGCCACCGCCAACCCGGAGGCCCCCAACGAGGTCGACGTGTCGCGTCCCTCCGACGCGCTGGCCGCCAAGCAGGCCGCCGACGCGGCCTTCACCGGGCTGCTGCTCGGCGTGGGCGGGGTGGCGCTGCTGGTCGGCGGGGTCGGGGTGGCCAACACCATGGTCATCTCGGTGCTGGAACGGCGCGGCGAGATCGGCCTGCGCCGCTCCCTGGGGGCGACCAAGGGGCAGATCCGCACCCAGTTCCTCGCCGAGTCGCTGCTGCTGTCGGCGCTGGGCGGGATCGCGGGCGCGCTGCTGGGTATGGCGGTCACGGCGGGATACGTCACCTCGGTGTCGTGGCCCGTGGTGATCCCGGCGTGGGCGGTGCTCGGCGGGATGGGCGCCACGCTGGTCATCGGCGTGCTGGCCGGTCTGTACCCGGCGATCCGCGCCTCCCGCCTGTCGCCCACCGAGGCGCTGACGCAGCCGTAGCGGCGCTCGACTACGACGGGGAGACCGGCCCGTGGCCGCCGTCGAGCAGCGGGGCAAGAGCCCTATGGAGATCGTCGGGGCTCCGGAAGTGCACGGCCGTCATCCCCAGTTTCCGAGCGGCCTCGACGTTCTCTAACCGGTCGTCGGTGAAAAGGCACCGGTCCATCGGCACACCGGCGTGTTCGGCGGCGATCTCGTAGATCCGCCGATCGGGCTTCGCCACCCCGACCCGGGCGCTGCTGACCACGGCGTCGAAGGCGTAGCGCAGGCCGAGTAGGTCGAGGTCGTCCTCCAGCCGGGTGGTCGCGTTCGTGACCAGCACGACGGGAACCTTGGCCTGTGCCCGTTCCAGCAGCCCCCGGACGACCTCGTCCACCCGGAACCCGGTGTTGACGAACGCCGCACCGAGCTGCCGGGCGTGATCGGCGGAGAGAGGCAGCGCGGTGAGCGCCGTGACGATCGACGCCCCCCACTCCGCGCAGGTGATCTTCCCGAGTACGGCGGGTCCCAGCAGCTCGGGCGAGAGCGCGACCCTGGCCATCGTCCCCGGCTCCAGCCCGAAGGCACTCTCCAGCCGTGCCCGCTCGGCACCGTCGTGCAGGCGCAGCACTCCGTCGAAATCGCACAGCACCGCGTCGTACGGGGGCCGCCGCAGGTCGTTCACGTCACGCGAGGTCCGGGAGTCAGAAGACATTTCGTCATGATGCCGGGTCTGTCTCCCCAGAAGCACGGAAATTTCCAAACATGACCCCACGGCGAACCATCGCGGGGAGGGGTACGTCATGAGGGCATGAGACATCGGCTACTCGTCGTTCTGCTTCTGCTGACCGGGATCCTCGTGATCGCTCCCGGTACGGCATGTGCCTGCTCCTGCGCTCTCCTCGAACCGGCCGAGCAGGTGAAGGGGGCGGCGGCCGTCTTCACCGGGACGGTGGTGGCCGCCCGCCGGGTCGAAGGAGACCCGCTCGGTCCCCCACCGCCGGTCGTCTACACCTTCCGGGCCGACCAGATCTACAAGGGGAAGGCGAGCGCCGAGTTCGAGGTGGCCACCAACGCCGACAGCGCCGCGTGCGGATACAACTTCGTCACCGGGTCGCGGTACCTGGTGTTCGCCGCCGCCGGCCAGTCGGGCCTGCTCACGGCCGATCCGGGGGTGGCACTGAACACCTCGCTCTGTGCCGGTAACCTGCTGGTCAGCCCGGGTGATGCCGCGTTGCGTGCCGGGGACGGCCTGCCGAGCGGGGAGTCGCTCGCCGCGGAACTCGTCACCGCTCTCGGTACGGCGACCCCAGCCCCGGCGACCCCGCCCTCGACGGCCGTCGCCACTCCTGCACCGGACGCCTCCGGCAGCGGCGGCGGCCAGCCGATCCCGATCTGGATCTACGCGGGGGTGGCCGTGACGGGCGCCGGCCTCACCTTCACCGGATGGCGGTTCTCCCGGCGGCGCGGACGGAACAGGCGCCTGCCGGACTAGGCGTACCGACCGGGCGGGCCGATGACGCGACTGAAGGACGCCTCGCGACGGACGGGAAGATCCACAGAACACCATGCGGTCGTCATGGTGCGGGCCGCCTCCCTGGGATACGGGCTCGCCCGGGGAGGCGGCACAGGGCTCAGAGGCCGTAGGTGGAGAACAGGTTGGTGGTCGGCCAGGTGGTGACCGCGTTCGCGGCCTTGTGCAGCAGGGAGTCGATGTCGCCGTAGCCGAGGCCCGAGGGGTCGTCACGCTGGTCGAACAGCACCACCCAGCTCAGCCCGTCGTACCTGCGGACCATGAGGGTCGAGGTGCCGGGCAGCGACCCGGTGTGCCAGGTGTTGATGCCGCCGGTGACCGGGCGCACCTGCCAGCCCAGACCGTAGTACCAGCCGTCCGCGTTGACCCCGATGGACGGCTTGGCGAACGTCCTGGCGATGGACGCCGCGGTGAGCGGTCCCGCGCCGTCGAAGATCGTGCTGAACTTCGCCAGGTCGACGGCGGAGGAGAGCCAGCCGCCGTGCGCGGCCATGTTCTCGATGTTGAAGCTCCCGTAAGGGGCGGGCACCACGGTGCCGGAGGCGTCGAGCACCGTCGCCCCGGTCCTCCCGGAGAAGTACGGAGCCTCCGTCGACCGCCTCTGGCTCTTCGCGGATCTGCCGAGCGCCATCCGCTTGATCTTGACGGCGCCGAGGACCTTCTGCTGTACATAGTCGGCGTACGACAGGCCACTGACCTTTTCGATGATCTTCTCAAGCAGCAGGTAGCCGTAGTTCGAGTAGGCGTACCTCGTTCCGGGGGCGTGGTCGAGCGGGCGCCTGCTCGACCACTCGATGACGTTGGCCTGGCTCACGGGCAGGGACACCCCGAGCAGCTTCGCGACGGCCCGGTCCTGGAACATCGGGTCCGAGGAGATCGCGCTGTCCCAGCCGCCCAGGTGCTGCAGCAGGTGGAGCACGGTGACGGCGCCGAGCCGGGCGTCGGCGGCGGTGCTCAGGCCGAGCAGTGGCGCCACCCGGGCGGACAGGCTCAGTTTCCCGTCCTGGACGAGCTTCGTCACCGCGGTCGCGGTGACCGGCTTGCTGAGGCTGGCGACGCGGAACAGCGAGGTGGGGCCCGCCTGGAACGTGGTGTCCGCGGTCCAGTTGTAGCCACGGGCCAGCATCAGCTTGCCCTTGCGCACCACGGCCAGGGACGCGTGCGGGATGGCACGTGCCTGCATGAAACTTTTCAGGGTGCTGTCGAAGGACGCCAGCCCCGAGGCGCTCTTCCCGGTGACCGTCCAGACGGGGGCGGTCGTCTGGCCTGACGTGGTCGCGGCGAATCCCGGACGAGCCTGCGTGGCGGTGGCTCCGGCCGCCGCGGCGCCCGCGAGCAGCCTGAACGTGTCCCTACGGGTCAACATCCCAGATCCCCCGATCTTTGAGGTCATGACAAGATCGGGATCTTACGGGAAATCAGCCCATATTCATTGGAGATAGGGCGGATAGGTCCGAACTCCCGCTGTTGACAGCGTCATCAAGCCTCTCTAACTTGCAGACGGTCTTGTCCGCGGAAGCTGTTCACCTGTGTGACCCGCCCCAGAGTCCGTTGTTCGGCCGGGACCCCGCCCTCGGCCTCGCGCTCGTCCCGGCCACCGCGGCCTTCGACCGGTGTGAACTGCGCACTCTGGTCCGCGACGTGCCGTTTCGGCCCTACGGTTTCGTGTTCGCCCCGAGCACCGCCGCCGCGAACCCACACGGTTACCCGGCGACCGGTTGCCGCATCACCAGCGAGTCCCCTGACGGCGCCTACGGCCTCGCACGCCCCTGGCGCCCGAGCGGCGACCTGACCGCCGTCCCGATGCTGACCTGCGTGAGACCTGGATCGGCCCCGGGATCGACGTCGCCGCGCCGTACGTGAACATGAGCGCCGGTTATCCCTGGCAGGACGCCAGATTCGGCGAGTACCGCAATGTCGGCCCGGGAGCCGCGAGGCCCGTTCCCGAGAACAGGCGGCCGGGCAGACCACCCGCACCTGTCTCGACGACCGGAGGTCGTCAACGATCGATGATCATCTCTGGGCCGGTGACAGTTCCGCCATCTGCGACCAGCCCTCGCCGGGCACCTCGACGTTGATGATCTCCGGCGTCTTCGTGATCAGCTCGGGCATCCAGGCCATGGCGGTCCTGAAGTGCTCCGAGTTCACGTGCGCCTCGCCCGCCGCGGGCGAGGCGAACGCCTCCAGCAGGACGAACTGGCCGGGCACCTCGACGCTCCTGGACCATTCGAAGAAGACGTTCCCGGGCTCGCTGCGAGTGGCCTGGGTGAAGTCGTCGACGAGCGAGAGCCACTCCTCGGCCCGCTCGGGACGGACCGTGAACTTGACGGCGATGAAGATCATGAGTTGTTCCCTGTCGAGAGTCGAGGCGAGTCTTCCTCGCCTGCGGTCATGGCGTGAGGCAGGTGTGCGGCGCCAGGGCCAAGATAAGCGAGCGGATGCCGGGGCGGAGGAACCCACCCGCCGTGAGCCCGCCTCGGTCGGCAGCGCATGGGCGGGTCTCAACCGGGAAGACCGGCACATGACGGGCGACGAGACCTGGCTCAGGAACCTCACCGTCCCGGACGCCGCCGTCACGTGAGCACCGTCGCACTCGACAAGGAGCAGACCATGCAGGCTCCGCCGTCCCTGCGCGTGGCCCGGCCGGTCATGTACCACCGCTGGTCCGAGATGACCTTCATGCACTGGCGGTACCCACCCGCCGAGATCCAGCGGCTGCTGCCGGCCGGACTCACGGTGGACACCTTCGACGGCGCCGCCTGGGTCGGCCTCACCACCTTCCTGATGGAGGACGTACGGGCGCCGCACTCGCCGGCCTTGCCGTGGCTGTCGCGATTCCCCGAGACCAACGTGCGCACGTACGTACGAGATGACCGGGGGCGCGACGGCGTCTGGTTCCTGTCGCTGGACGCCGGGCGCCTGCTCGCCGTGCTCGGCGCGCGGGTCGTCTACCGGCTGCCCTACTTCTGGTCCGGCATGTCCGTCCGCGCGGACGGTGAGCGGCGCGGTTACCGCTGCCGCCGCCGGGCCGGGCCGGCGGGCGCGCGATGCGACGCGGACGTGGAGATCGGTCCGCCGCTCGCGGAGCCGGAGCGCGACGAGTTGGCGCACTTCCTGACCGCCCGCTACCGGCTGTTCACCACGGTCGCGGGCCGGACAGCCCACGCCGAGGTCGAGCACCCGGACTGGCCGCTGCGCCACGCCCGGCTGATCCGCCTGGAGGAGGACCTCCTCCAGGCGGGTGGGCTCACCGCCCCGGACGGCGCCCCCGTACTGCACGCCTCATCCGGGGTGCCGGTGAGGATCGGGATGTGGAGCCGGTGACCACCCGTCATCCCTGCCTGACCAGCAGGTGGCGCGGGCCGCGCAGGACCGCGCTCTGCCGGTACGGGGGCGGGTCGGCGACGAGCCGGGGATTCTCCAGGTGACGTACCAGCCCGTTCAGTGCGATCTGCGTCTCCAACCGGGCCAGGGGGGCGCCGAAGCACAGATGGATGCCACTGCCGAAACCGAGGTGCCGGTTGTCCTGCCGGTCGGGGTCGAACCGGTCGGGGTCACGGAAGTACGCGGGGTCGCGGTTGCCGGAGGCGAGCATGAGCGTGATCTGCGAGCCCTTCGGGATGGTGACGCCCGCGACGGTGAGGTCGCTGTAGGCGGCCCGCCAGGGGACGATGTGCACCGGAGGTTCGTAGCGCAGCAGTTCCTCGACCGTCCGGATGATCATCTCGGGCTCACGGCGCAGGCGCTCCAGCACATCGGGGTGGCGCAGCAGGGTCAGCACGCCGTTGGTGATCAGATTGACCGTCGTCTCGTGACCCGCGATGAGCAGCAGGTTGGCGGTGCTGACGATCTCCTCGTCCGTCATGCGCCCGTCGGGGCCCTCGTCGCTCGCCAGCCGGGACAGCAGGTCGTCGCCCGGTGGCCGGCCGCGGCGGCTCTCCAGGAGCTCGGCGAGATAGTGCCTGAGGTCCTTGCGGGCCTGCACGCCCTCCCGCAGGCGTTCCTGAGAATCCGTCGCGGGGTCGAAGTCGAGCAGCGCGACGATCGCCTCGACCCACCGGTGGAATCGCGGCTCGTCCTCGCGGGGCACACCGAGCAGGTGGCAGATCACGGTGACCGGGAAGGGGTAGGCGAAGTCGTCCACGACGTCGATCTGGTCCCTGCCCGCCAGGTTCTCGATCAGGCCGGTGACGATGGCGGTCAGGTCGGGTCGCATGCCGTCTATCAGCGTGGGTGAGTGCGGGGGGCCGAAGTGCCGCATCGCCATGCGGCGCAGCCGGTCGTGCTGCGGCGGGTCGAGGCCGATGAACGCCGGTGGGTCCCCGCGCTCGGCGAGGGCGGGCCCCGGGTGTTCGAGGCTGTGCGCGTCGGAGCTGAGGTGCGGGTCGTGCAGCAACGTGCTGATCTCCCGGTAGGTGCTGACAACGTAGTCGCCGTCCTCCTGCCGGGCCACCGGCCTCCTGCGCAGCTCCGCGTAGAGCGGGTACGGGTCGGCCCGGCTGGAGTAGTCGAGGATCCGCTGGAGAGTGCTGGGCGCCTGAGCGACTGTCATGACCGCTTCTCCTAAGGTTTGCCCGGGTTCAACGGCCCGGCCGTGCGAACGCCACGCGCCGCTCGCTCGGCTCGTGGCCGGTGACCATGACGGTGGCTCCGTGGGTGATGATGAGGGGATCCGGGAAGCGGGCGGGGACCGGCTTCATGTCGGCGGGCTGGTCGGGGGTGGGGCAGGAGGGCGGGAAGGGGGCCGCCGTCTCGATCAGCTGCCGGTAGTGGTCGAGCCATTTGGCGTTGTCGAAGCTGACGGCCGCGATGACCCTGCCGCGGTACCCGTAGGCCGCGACAAACCGGCGCTCCTTCACCGACCCCTGGGTGACGGTGATCTCGTCCGCCATGATCGGAACACCGACGGACTTGATGTTGACGCCGAACTGCATGGACCAGAACGTCGGCATGGACAGGTGCGGCCAGCGGTCGGTCGGAGGGCTGACCATGTTGTGCGCCGCGACCTGGGCCTGCTCCACCGCGTTGGCCCAGTGCTCCAGCGACAGGAATCGGTACTCGTAGACCGGGTGCGGGCAGCGCGCCACGTCCCCGGCGACGAAGACGTCATCGGTGACCAGGCCGTTGATGTCGAACGCCCGGCACCCCGAGTCGCAGGCCACCCCCCAGCGGCCGGCGGCCAGCCCCGAGTCCCGCAGCCACTCGGTGTTGCGCACACCGCCGAGCGCGACCACCACCACGTCGGCGTCGATCGCCTCTCCATCGGAGAAGTGAGCGCGGCGCACCCGCCCGTCGCCCTCCAGCCGGGTGACCCTGACACCGCAGCGCAGGTCGACGCCGTGCGCACGCTGGAGGTCCGCGGCGATCGAGCCGATCATGCTGCCGAGTGCTCCCACCAGCGGGGCCTCGGCGACCTCGGCGACGGTCACCGGTATACCGCGCTCGCGGCAGACGGAGGCGATCTCGGAACCGGCGAATCCGGCCCCGATGACGAGCACCCGGCCGGGTCCGGCCTCCAGCCGCTCCCGCAGGCGACCGGAGTCGTCGCGGGTGCGGACCACGAACACGCCGTCCAGTGCGGCCTCGGCCTCGTCGGGCCAGGACCTGGCACGTACCCCGGTGGTGATCAGCAACCTGTCGTAGGGAACCTCCCGCCCGTCCGCGAGCCGCACCCGCTTGCCGGCGAGGTCCAGCCCCGAGGCGGCCACGCCGAGCAGCCACTCCGCGCCGATCTCGCGGCGCCGGGGTAGCGCGGTGCCGTCCGCGGGTACCCAGCCGGTCAGGACCTGCTTGGAGAGCGGGGGCCGGTCGTAGGGCTCGCACGCCTCGTCCCCGATGAGGGTCAGCGATCCGGTGAAGCCCTCGTCGCGCAGCGCCTCTGCGGCTCTCAGCCCCGCGAGGGAGGCGCCGACGATCACGATGCGGCCGTCACGCCTGAACGCCTTCAGGCTCTGCTCGCTGCTCATGACGGTCCAGGTGTCTCGACCAGGATCGCCTGGACCGGGCAGGCGGCGGCCGCACGCAGGACCTGGTCCCGCTGCGCGTCGTCGGGGCTGGAGTGGAACGCGAGTGCCTCCTCACCCTGCATCCGGAACGCGTCCGGGGCCAGGAAGGCGCACTGCGCATACCCCTGGCAGCGCGCCAGGTCGACGACAACCCTCATAAGGACCGTTCCTTCCGAGCCCGAACACGGTTGAGTAAGGCGCGAGGGGAGCCAGGACGGTTTTCCGTGGGTCGGGCCTACCGTGAACCCGGCCCGGGGCGATGCCGCGGCACGTCCTCACCTGCCGTCGGCGGCCGCCACGGTTCCGCGGAGAACGGCCAGGGAAAACAGCGCGGTAATGCGCTGACCTGGCTAAACGAGCGTATCGCGGACATCGGGCCGGAACATCGCCCTTCTGCCAGCGGGTGGTCAAGGATTGCGTACGAGCCGGCCTCTCCGGTTCGGCCGGAACGCTCAGGATGACTGACGGTCCCGGTGCGACCCCCAACGCATCGGTGACCCCTTTGCGGGCGGTGATGCCCGGTTGGTCGGCGGCCCGGGATCAGGGCTGTCAGCAGGTCCAGATCCGTCTGCCGGAGGTACAGGTCGAACCCGGCGGTCCTCCGCCCGCACCAGGGTTCAGCCCAGCACACTCCGGTAGTGCCGGGTGACCATTCCTGGGGATCGTTCCGGACACGCACATCTTCCGGAGACCGGAGAGATGAGAAAAGGCCCGGCGGTGATCGGCCGGACCCTGACGAGGGGCCGTGGCGGGTTTCCGGTGGACCATCGCGTCACGGGACTTGGGGCCCATGACGATCGAGGCTCAGAACGCGGCCCGGACCTCTTCCTGGCCGGGGTCTTCGTGACTGAGCGCCCCGATCCGCGCCGATGGGGAGCGCAGATCCATCCGCAGGCGGACCCGGGAGCCTCCGGCGATCTGCTCGATGGTGAACTCGTCGCACAGCTGGGTCATCAGCCACAGACCGAAACCTCGAACGGTGCCCGTAGGGCGTTTCGCCGGGATGTGCTCGGTGGCCAGGAGTCCCACGGCGTCGGTGACGTCGATGGTCAGGTGGCTCTCGTCCTGCCAGACGTCCACGGTGCCCTTGCCACCGCCGTGCTCCAGGACGTTGATGACCGCCTCGTTGGTGGCGAGGAGGAGGTCGTTCAGGCGTTCGCCCCGCAGGCCGGCCTGGGTGGCGTGATGGTGGAGACGTTCTCGCAACGCGCTGAGATCCTCGTCGATCGGCCAGTGCTGGCCGTGGTCGCCGATCACGACACCCCCTTGACGTCGCCTTGTCTGGCAGTCACCGGGGGACGAGCCGACTTGCTCCAGAATCAGGGCGTTGCAGATGAGTTACACGATGCTAGACACCTGCCCGATCGTTGCCAACTTACGACGGTCATCCGCCGTGAATATCCGGGGTGGACTGCTGTGGTCGCAGTGCCTTGACGGCGTCGGCGACGGTGGGCTGGATGCCGAAGGCCTGGGCGAGTCCGGTCAGGTGGAGGATTCGCTTCAGGCGGGGGTGCGGATTGGCCAGGACGATGCTGCCTCCGCGGTCCTGGACGATCTTGCGGGTGTTCAGGAATTGCTGGATTCCCGTGGAGTCGCAGAAGGTCAGATCGGTCAGGTCTATGACAAGGTCACCCCGGTCCTGGCCGATGGCCTGGTGAAGGTCGTGACGGAACCGCTCGGCATTGGTGTAGTCGAGCTCGCCGGCCAGGCTCAGCAGGACCATCTCCTTTACCGAGGGGTCGGACACATCGGTCACGCGGACGGCAGCGCTCACGGGTACACCTCTGTGGACGGTCGAGGGGGAGGGAAGGCGGCCGGATGCCGCCGCCGGGTCGCGGTTACCTCAAGTCTGGAGCCGGCCGGTGCTCAGCTTGAGATCTTCCGAATTTCTCTAGAGCACTTTTACGCTACAGCCGAGAAGTGATCAGTTGTTATCCCGCTGACGGATACGTTTTCCGGACCTGCTGTCGAGCACCTCCGCCCAGCCGCAGAGCTCGGCGATCCGCCACGCGTGCGGCTGGAGACCCCTGACGACCAGCCTGCGGTCGCCCGCCATCCCGAACGCGACCTCCGCCAGCACCCGCAGACCGCCTACGTCGACGAAGTCGACCCCCTGGAGATCGGCATACAGATCGCCGCGGGTGCGCTCCGCCGCCATGGCGAGGGCCTGCACCAGGACGTGCCGCGTACAGAGGTCGATCTCTCCCTCACAGCGTAGGCCGACCGGCAGATCGGTGAAGAGAACGCGCAGTGAGCCGTGGCTGACCTCACCTACCATTGTGATCACCTTCTGGGTGGGGCATGAGGGTCAGTCAACGTCTGTCGTGACGGCGCAGGTGTGTCGGCTGATCGCCATGAGGCATCGGCGGTGCCGGTACCTGCTCTCATCATCCTTCAGCTGGGCGCCTTTTGGTATGGTTTGCCGGTTTCGTGTTTCAGTGCGCATAAACCAGTCGGCCATCGCGTCCGCCGAAGATCCGCACACATGGGAATGAACGTCTCGCGGAATCGGCTGAAGAGGGAACCGTCGTACGGCGGTCTGGCAAAGGAGAACCTCCATGCAGGTGGATGTCAAGCTCTCCCCCGGTGGCGATTCCTTCGTGGCGACGGTGGACGGCAGGCACGCGGGGCGGCTGGAGCTCGTCCGGCGTGACGGGGTCATCGTCTATCCCCACACCAAGGTCGAGCCGGAGTACGAGGGCAACGGGGTGGGATCCGCACTCGTCCGCACCGCGTTGGACGCGGCCCGCGCCGAAGAGGCCAAGGTCGCGCCTCTCTGCTGGTTCGTCAGGGAATGGATAGATCGTCACCCCGACTATGCCGATCTTGTTCAGGGCGCCTGACCGATCCATAGCGAGGGGGTTTGGGACATTCGCGCCCCCCGGTAATCGCGCCGGAGTGAGCGGACATGCTGGTCACCGCGATGTCCGGGCAGAAACCTTCCTGGCGGCCGGTGACCGGAACTTTCTGGCGGATGGAGCGGCCCGCTCCGGGGGTTATCGTAAGAACGCGGGCGGTTTTGCAACAGGATTCATGGCAGATTGTGATCATCGGATCGCGAGTCGTGCGGGATGATAGTGACAATTACCCGGTTAGCGTAGATCGGCTGTGACGCTTGTCATGCGGACCGGGTCATGGCCCGATCCCTTGCTAGGCTGCAGGGAACCGTTCGAACCGGGCGTTGTCTCACCCCGGCAGGTGAGACTTCTCAAGAAGTGGGGTCACACCGTGAAGAAGTTGCTCGTTCTGGCGCTCGTCGCCCTCGGGGGGCTGCTGGTCTGGCGCAAGGTGCAGGCCGACCGCGCCGAGCTCGACCTGTGGACCGAGGCCACCGGCAGCGAGAACTGACAGACGCGGCTACCGATTCGGGTGCTTTCATGGTCCTTGCCCAAGATGGAGTAAAGCCCATCAGGCTTGTCTGCCTGGATCTGCCAGGCACCACGATCGGTGACGTCGCCATGGTCGAGCGGGCGTTCGCCGAGGCGATCGCCACGCAGGGCATCGTGCCCGGGACCGGTGCGTACGCTCGTGCCATGGTGCACGTGCACCGGTCCCGGGGATGCTCCAAGATCGATGTCTTCCGGGGGATCTTCCCGGACAACGAGGCCCAGGCCCAGGCGGCCAATCTGACCTTCGAGCGCTCCTACGAGGGCGCCATCGGACGCGCGGGCCTGGTTCCACTGCCCGGAATCGTCGAGGCGCTCGACAAGCTCCGCGGTGCCGATGTCAAGATCTGCCTCACCACCGGCTTCAGCCGTGTCACGCTCGGCCGCGTGCTGGCTGCCCTGAGCTGGTCCGACAGGCTCGATCTGGCCCTGTGCCCCGAGGACACCGGCCGTGGCCGTCCGATGCCCGACCTGGTGCTCGCCGCGGTCATGCGACTCGGTATCGAGGACGTACGCCAGGTCGCCGTCGTCGGGGACTCCGAGAGCGAGATGCTCTGCGGCCGCCGTGCCGGCGCGGCGGTGGTTGGCGGCGTCCTGACCGGCGTCCACAGCAGGGAACGCCTCCTCAACGGGGGAGCCACTCACATCCTCGACTCCATCGCGGATCTCCCCGGACTTCTCCTTGACGGCACGCCCGCCGAGTCCCCCCTGGCCACCGCCGCCCACTGATCCTCGTCCCGCTCGAAACCCGTCCGCTCGGAGCCATCCGACACGACGCCGCGCACGGATCCAATTGGCGTAGGAGCGGTTCCTGTTGCTACGGTGTACGACTGAAGCAGGTCGTCTCCAGGCGCCGGCTTGAATCTCGGGGCCTTAGCTCAGTTGGCAGAGCGCCTGCTTTGCAAGCAGGATGTCAGGAGTTCGAATCTCCTAGGCTCCACCACCCTCACGGACACGAAAAAGCCCAGGTCAGGCATGGTTGCCGCAACCTGGGCTTTG
>NZ_JBEOZN010000152.1:0-21621 GCF_040298085.1 Streptosporangium sp. NPDC001681
AGGATCGGTCAGGTGGTGTCTCGCAAGGCGGAGGAGGGAGCCGCAGCGTGCTGCGGTGACCGACGACAACGCGGCGAGGCGCCGCCTGACCGACCACAGTAGGCAAAAGATCCGCAGGACAGGACCTAGGCGCCCTGCCCCTGAAGTGCCCCCTGAGTGCCCCTGGGTCCTCTCCGCCCAGCGCGGCCGGGCGATGCCTCGCCGCGTTGGGCGTACTCCGGGGCGGCTCTCCCCGAGAGGCTCCAGACAGGCCGCTGCACGAAGTTTCCGCCGGGGCCTAGGAAACGGTCCGGCTGGATCCGGCAGGGGCGGGGCGGCCCGCTGGAGGGGCGTCTCGGGGGCACGGCCGCCACGGGCGCTCCAGCCGTCGCAGATGTTCCAGGCGTCACGGCCGACGGAAACGGCCAGACATGACCGGCGAGCGACGGTCAGGGGACGGCGAAACCAGTTTGATGTTAACTCTCGCCCCTTCCGTCCCTCGATTTTGCCCGTTTTTCGGCCTTTTCCCCCCCGCGGAACCTCGCGATCCGGTCTGCGCATCTTCCAGACCCGCGTAGCATCATCGGGCATGGGGCAGCCAAACATGTCTACGCGCCGCCCGCGGCTCATCTCGGGAATGGCGATCGCCGCGGCGCTCGTCGTCGCGTCCTCGGGTTGTGGGATGGCTAGCGGCATGGCCTCGACGGAGAGATCTCAGCTGGAGCCGATCAGCGTCTCCAGCCCCCGGGTCAGAGACGGCGGCCCCCTGCCGTCCGACTATTCATGCAAGGGTTCGGCCGGTAATCCCCCGTTGCGCTGGTCTCGCGTGCCCGAGGGCACGAAGTCCGTCGCGATCGTGGCGGACAGCAACTCCCGGACAGGCGGCGAGGTGCACTGGGTCGTTTTCGACATCGACCCCCGCACCAACGAACTACCTGAGGGCGGCGTCCCGGTGGGAGCCGTGGAGGGAAGCACGACGAACGGCAAGGTGGGCTATAGCCCCCCGTGCGGCGTCCAGGAGAACTATCGTTTCACTGTCTACGCGCTCGACGGCAAGGTCGATCTTCGCAAGGGAGCCTCCCTTGACCAGACCTTGAGGAGCATCGCGGACAAGACGATCGCCTGGGGACGGCTCACCGCGGCGCACATCGAGTGACTGGCCAAACACCGGAGGTAGTAATGGTTACCAATTCTTCACTTAGGGTGTGACAACGCTCATAGTGGTCCGACACAATCAGATCCAATGTCCAAGCGCAGGTGATGCATGGGGGAAGGTCGCGTCGATGGCCGCGCGACCTCACCGGCGCCGCTGTAAGGCCATGGCCTTGAGGGTGGTGCAATGATCGCGGTCGTAGTAAGCCTGGTCGCCGTCGTGCTCCTCGTGCTCGTCGTCGTGGCACTGGGAATGCGGTCGATGAACCGCAGGGAGAGCGCGCTCCCCGCGGAACGTCTGCGGGAGATGGCGGAGAAGGAGGCGCTGACTCCGACCATGTCCAGCGACGACTTCGCCACCAGAGAACCAAAGATGAACCACTTCACCCCCGACCTGACACCGTTCGACGAGCCGAAGCCGCCACGCCAGCCGCGGCCGCCGAGCTCCCGGGGCAAACGCGGGCTGAACGAGTTCGGCCAGGTGGACGACTACGACGACGACTACTGGACACGGCTCCAGGCTGACGAGGGCGGTTTCGGAGGGCCCTTGGCAGCTCAGATGGGCGCGAGCCGTCCCGTCGACCAGGAGAACCAGCAGGTCGACGCCGACGCGACGACAGTGCAGGCACCGCTCCCGACCAGGCCCCAGCCGCCTCGCGGCGCCCCGCAACCCCCCGCTCCCCGACCGGCCAGGCCGGCTCCCGAGCCGGCCGTCGCCTCCGCCTCGCTGCCCTCCGGCCTCGACGACCTCATCGCCCCGGTCCAGCCGAACCCCGCCCCCACCGCGGCGTCACTCGCCGAGCAGCGGACCGTGACGTTCGCGGCTCCCACTCCCGGCACCTTCGGTGACGCCCGTCCCTCGCGGGCGAGTTCTCGCCGCGGCGGGAACCGGACACCCTCGCAGCCGTCGCCCCAGCCCGTCCAGGGCAACGGCGCCCCCTCCCGGCCCGACCCGCTGAACGACCCGCTCGCCGGCCCGTACCCTCGCCGCGGCGCGAGCTCCCGGCCCAGCGGCAGCGGCTCGTCCGGTGCCCGTCCGGGCAACGGCGGACCGCCCGCCTCGATGCCCCCCATGGGTCCCACGACCAGCGGCGGCTTCCCCGCCACGCCCGCGCCCGCGCCCGACCCGCTCGCGGCTTCCTACCGCACCCCGGCGCAGCCGCCCAAGAGCAACCTGGCGGACAACCCGTGGGCACAGGCCACGAGCCCGACGTCGGGTGGCTGGCCGGCGGCGAACACCGCCGACATCCTCGACGACCCGGCCCCGTCCTACTCCTCGTACCAGACGCCGATCCACGGCGCTCCGCCCGCGGGCTCGTACGAGGTCAGTTCGGGCTGGGCCACCATCGACGACGACGCGATCACCGGTCCGAGCCCGGCGATCTCCGCCTCCACCGGCCCCTCCCGGGCCTTCCCCCCCGCCCAGGACCGCCCGGCCGACCCGCGGGGCGGGACGACCGGCGGGTACGGCTACGAACCCCAGCCCGCCACCCCGGCCAGCCCGGTCGCGTGGCCGGAGCCCGGCACTCCCAACGGGAGCGACGGCGCGAGCTGGCCGAGCTACGGCGAGCTCTACGGCACCGCCCCCGAGACCGCGACCGCTCCCGCCGAGGGACGAGGCCGGGGCGGCTCGCGGGGCAACCACCATCGGGCGGCCCAGGAGCCCGACTACCCCGACTATTACCGCTGATTCTCCCCGTCCTCCGTAAAAGCCCACGGTAAACGCCCGGCCGATGAGGCGCGGCCCCGTAGGGTCTGCACATGGAGACGGACACGAAGAGCGACGGTTTGACCACGGTGGGTCGCATCGCCTCCGTACTGCGGTACGACCTACCCGCATCCCTGGTGGTCTTCCTGGTGGCCCTGCCCCTCTCACTGGGCATCGCGGTCGCCTCGGGAGCACCACTGGCGGCGGGGCTCATCGCCGGTGTGGTGGGCGGCGTGGTGGCGGGCCTGCTGGGCGGCTCCGTCGTCCAGGTGAGCGGGCCCGCCGCGGGGCTGTCCCTGGTGGTCGCCGATCTGGTGATGCGATACGGCTGGCGGGCCACCTGCATGATCACCTTACTCGCGGGCGTCCTGCAGCTGCTGCTGGGCGTCTGCCGGGTCGCCCGCTCGGCGCTGGCGGTCTCGCCCGCCGTGGTGCACGGCATGCTCGCCGGGGTGGGCGTGGTGATCGCCCTCGCCCAGCTGCACGTGGTGCTCGGCGGGAACCCGCAGCGCTCCGCGATCGAGAACCTGATCGAGCTGCCCCAGCAGATCATCCACAACCACACGCACGCGGTCTTCGTCGGCCTGCTGACCATCACGGTCCTGGTCGCCTGGACCCGTCTGCCGGCACGGGTGCGGGTTTTCCCCGCGCCGCTGGCGGCCCTGCTCGCCGCCTCGGTGACCGCCTGGGCGCTCGGCTGGGAGGTCACCCGGATCGACCTGTCCGCCAGCCTGGACTCCTGGGCCACCCCGCTCTGGCCCACGGGTGACTGGCACGGGATCATCGCCGCGGTGCTGATCGTGGCGCTGCTGGCCGGGGTGGAGTCGCTGCTCTGCGCGGTGGCCGTCGACAAGCTGCACGAGGGCAGGCGTTCCGACCTCGACAGGGAGCTCATCGGCCAGGGCGTGGCCAACATGGTGACCGGCACACTGGGCGGCCTGCCCGTGGCCGGGGTCATCGTCCGCAGCACCACCAACGTCAGGGCGGGAGCGCGCAGCCGCTGGTCCACGATCCTGCACGGCGTGTGGATCCTGCTGTTCGCGGTCGGTCTGGGGTGGATGATCGCCCTGATCCCGACGGAGGCGCTGGCCGCGCTGCTGGTCTTCATCGGCGTGCAGATGGTCAACATGGGGCATCTGCGTAACCTGCGCGGCCACAGCGAGGTGCCGGTGTACGTCGTCACGATGGCCGGGGTGGTGCTGCTCGGCCTCGCCGAGGGAGTGCTGGTCGGCCTCGGCCTCGCCGCGCTGTTCGCGCTGCGCCGCCTCACCCGGGTGACCGTGCGGGCCACCGCCGAGCCGGACGGCCGCTGGCACGTGGTGATCGGCGGCTCGCTGACCTTCCTGGGGGTGCCCACGCTCACCTCGGAGTTGCGTGCCATCCCGGCCGGCGCCTCGGTCGACCTCGACCTGAACATCGACTTCATGGACAACGCGGCCTTTGAGGCCATCCACGACTGGCGGCACGAGCACGAGCGCGGCGGCGGGAGCGTGGACATCGACGAGATCCACGACGAGTGGTACGCCATGGCGGCCAGCGGCGCCCGGGTGTTCCCCGCCAAGACCCCGCCCCTGGCACCTGACCGGTGGTGGCTGCCCTGGTCCCACCGGCGAAGCGGGCGGCGCTCGGCCCGCCATCCGCTGGTCGCCACCCGGCACGCGCCCCGCGGCGGCAGTCCCGCCGTGCCCGACCTGCTGGCCGGGGCGCGGGAGTTCCACCAGCGCACGGCACCGCTGGTCCGTCCCCTCCTGCACGGGATGGCCCGTGGGCAGGAGCCCTCGCATCTCTTCATCACCTGTGCGGACTCCCGCATCGTGCCGAACCTGATCACCGCCAGCGGCCCGGGAGACCTGTTCACCCTCCGCAACCTCGGCAACCTGGTGCCCCGGCTGGGTTCCGTGCCGGCGGACGACTCGGTGGCCGCGACGATCGAGTACGCGACGGACGCGCTCAACGTCCGCACCATCACGGTCTGCGGACACTCGGGGTGTGGGGCGATGACCGCCCTGCTCAGCGGGGGTGAGAAGGCGGCGGGTCTGCCGGCGCTGGGCCGCTGGCTACGCCACGGCAACCACACCCTGGCACGGTTCATCGCGGGCGAGAGCGCCGGCGACGACGAGGGCCCGCTGGACCGCCTCTGCCGGGTCAACGTGATCCAGCAACTGGAGAACCTCCGGACCTACCCGCAGGTGGATCGGCTGTTCCGCGCCGGGCACCTGGAGCTGGTCGGCATGTACTTCGACATCGGCACCGCCCGGGTGCACCTGCTGGAGCATCCCCCGATCGCGAGCCGTCCGCTGTGAGCAGATGGCTTGCGCTACGGGTGAAAGCCTGTGGTCCCGTATCCGCCGGGCGCCAAGAATGAGGCGCTATGAGGATTCTGATCATGGGTGGTTCGGTTTTCCTGGGCCGGGCGATCACCCAGGAGGCGCTGCGGCGCGGGCACGAGGTCACGACGTTCAACCGGGGTCGCAACGGGGTCGACCTGGTGGGCGTGGAGGCGGTCAAGGGCGACCGTGAGGTGCCGGAGGACCTGGATCGCCTGGTGGCGGGCCGGGAGTGGGACGCCGTCATCGATGTCCACGGGCAGGTCCCGAGGGTCGTCGGCGAGTCGGTGCGGAGGCTCGCCGGCCGGGCGGGCAGCTACGCGTACATCTCCAGCATCTCGGCTCTCTCCGACTTCCCCGAGCGAGAGTGCGACGAGAGCTCACCGCTCTTCGAGTGCGCGCCGGACGCGGGTCCCGAGGACGGTCACTACGGCATGCTCAAGGCGGGCTGCGAGCGGGCGGTGGAGGAGGGCTTCGACGGCAACGTACTGATCATCCAGCCGGGTCTCATCCTGGGCCCGTACGAGAACGTGGGCCGCCTGCCCTGGTGGCTGGACCGGATCTCCCGGGGCGGGCGGGTGCTGGCCCCGGGAGACCCGAACCGGGCGATGCAGGTCATCGACGTCCGTGACATCGCCGCGTTCGTCCTCACCCACGCCGAGGCCGGGACCGCCGACCGCTTCCTCACCGGCGGGGTGCGCGGCAACACCACCTACGGTGACTGGCTGGCCGAGTGCCGCGCGGTGACCGGTTCGGACGCCGAGTTCGTCTGGGCCGACGACCGCTTCCTGCTCGATCGGAAGGTGTCGCCGTGGACCGAGTTCCCGATCTGGGCTCCCGACGGCCCCGAGTTCGCCGGGGTCTGGTTGTCCTCGTCGGCGAAGGCCATCGCGGCCGGGCTGACCTGCCGCCCGGTCGCCGAGACCGTACGCGACACCTGGGCGTGGCTGCGTGACGTCCCGCCGGGGGAGCGCGCGTTCCGCGGGCACGGCATCGATCCGGAGAAGGAGGCCGCGATCCTGGCCGAGTGGGCATAGGGATTCCCGGCCACCACGATCCGCCCGCGGCAGGGGTGTATTTCTACGCAGACGCCGGATCGGCCGACGCATAGGGTCGTGGCTGTCCGGCTCCGTCCCCCGAACGCCGGACAGCGGTCCACGCTCCCAGGGGGGAGGGTGGAGGGCTGCCGATAGAGTACCCACAAAAAGACTAACCGGGTACTTCGGCCGTCCAGAACTTCCCAACACCCGGAGGCGATCGCATGCCCGCACGTAGACGAGCCAAAATCTACGTGCGGGTGTCCGCCGTCGTGGGGCGGACGGAACTCCACTCCCCCGAAATCCAGATCGACGCCTGCGAGCAGTGGAATTCTTCCTCACCCGGGTTGCCGTCGACCGGGTCGTTCTCCCGTTCCCAGTCGGTGACGAACCTGCCGAATGCGACCAGGCGGGACCGGTCAACCATCACCGTCTCCTTGACCCGAGCGCCGGGCCATCAAGGCCTGGGTCCTATCCCGGCGAAGAGGGCCTCGATCACGCGGTCGACGTACTCGTGCGTCAGTGGTTCTTGGATGATCAGGGCCCGGAAGTACAACGGACCCGACAGGATGTCCATCGCCAGATCCAGGTCGAAGTCGGGCGACAGTTGACCTTGATCGCGGGCCACCTTCAGCCGGGCGACGGTCTTCTCCGCCTGTGGGGTGATGAAGTGGTCGTTGAGCGCCGCCGCGACCTGAGGATTGAGCAGGGCCTCAGCGATCAGGGCCCGATACAAGGGACCCACGGGGGGCCGGTCCAGTAGATCGATGGCCGCGTGGATCTGCTGGCGCAGGTCGGCGATGAGGTCGCCGGTGTCGGGGTAGTCCAGGGCAGGACCGTTCAACAACATGAGCGAGTCGAGGAACAGGGCTCCCTTGGACGACCAGCGGCGGTAGATCGTGTGCTTGCCGACGCCGGCGCGGGCCGCGACCGCTTCGATGCTGAGTTTGGCGTAGCCGATCTCCTGGCCCAGCTCCAGCGTGGTCCGCATGATGGCCTCGGTCCGGTCGGCACTGCTGCTGCGCTTGTCAGTCATCTCACCACCGTAATGGAACGGCACGTGCCGTATTGACAATAGGGGCCGCCCTCCAGCATGCTTCACAATCGGCACGGCACGTGCCGTACCATAATAGGAGGGACGCTGTGGGAGCACCAAGCGCAGACCTGGCGCTTCGGCTCGACGGTCTGACCAAGACGTTCGGCCGCAAGCTGGTGGTCGACCACATCGAGTTGGAGGTGCGACGCGGATCGTTCTTCGGTCTGGTCGGCCCCAACGGAGCGGGCAAGACCAC
This sequence comes from Streptosporangium sp. NPDC001681, assembly GCF_040298085.1. Taxonomy (NCBI): domain Bacteria; kingdom Bacillati; phylum Actinomycetota; class Actinomycetes; order Streptosporangiales; family Streptosporangiaceae; genus Streptosporangium; species Streptosporangium sp. NPDC001681. Next base: position 7,496 of record NZ_JBEOZN010000152.1, read on the forward strand.
CTTGTTGTCGATGGCGGTGGGCCTGCTTCGCCCCGACGGCGGACGGGCCGAGATCTTCGGCCTCGACGTATGGGCTGACGCCCCCCAGGCCAAGAAACTGATCGGTGTGCTGCCCGATGGGCTGTCCATGCCCGAGCGGCTGACCGGCCGCGAGCTGCTGCGCTTCACCGGCCTGCTGCGTGGCATGGACCTTAAGGAGGTCGAGCGGCGGGCGGGTGAGCTGCTGGAGATTCTGGAATTGGACGCAGCCAAGCGCACCCTGGTCATGGAGTACTCCACCGGCATGCGCAAGAAGATCGGCCTGGCCACGGCGTTGTTGCACGCCCCGAAGCTGCTGGTGCTGGACGAGCCGCTGGAGGCGGTCGATCCCGTCTCAGCCGCCACGATCAAGGTGATCTTGCAGCGGTTCGTGCGCGGCGGCGGCTCGGTGGTGTTCTCCAGCCACGTGATGGCCGTGATCGAGCAGTTGTGCGACCACGTGGCAGTGATCGACTCCGGCCGGGTCGTGGCCTCGGGACCGCTGCAGGCCGTGCGGTCGGGCCGGAGTTTGGAAGAGCGGTTCGTGAGCCTGGTCGGCGGCCAGATCCCCGAGGTGGGTGAGCTGGCGTGGTTGTCCTCCTGATCAAAATGAAGCTGGCCGTGCTGCGGAACTCCATGACCGGCCAGCGCGCCGCCCAGATGGTCACCGGCGCCCTGGCCGGACTGGCCCTCGCGACGGGCCTGATCGTGCTCGCGGGGCGCGACTATCCGGTCGCGTCGCTGCCGTTCGACCTGCTCGGCGCGGGTTTCGCCCTGTGGACCGCCGGCTGGCTGCTGGGCCCCGCGCTTTTTGGCGGCGGCGATGAGACGCTGCGCCCCGAGCATTTCTCGCTGCTGTCGTTCACCCCGCGCCGTCTCGCGGCCGGGCTGACGGGGGCCGCCTTCATCGGTGTCGCCCCCGTCGTCACGCTCGTAGCCTTCGCCGCGCTCGTCGTGCTGGCCGTCAAGGCCGAACTTGGCATGGCGGCCACAGCGGTCGGCGTGCTCGCCATCGCCCTCCAACTGGTGTTGTGCGTGCTGGCCTCCCGGCTGGTCACCGCGGCGCTCGGCCAGGTCATGCGGTCCAAGACGGGCGCCGCGCTGGCCGCTCTCATCAGCGCCGCCATCCTGGCCGCCCTGCACTCCAGCTGGGTGCTGTCGCCCCTCGTGCAGGCCGCCCTGCGCACCGGCTTCCCCGGCTCTTTCTCCACCTGGGTCAGGGCGCTACCCTCCGGCTGGGGCCTGGTCGCCGTGCGGGCGGCCGGGCAGGGCCAGTGGCTCACGGCGGCCGCCGCCCTGGCAGGGCTCGCCGTACTCGGCGTTGTCTGTTTGTACGGTTGGGCCGTCTTGCTAAAGCGGCGGCTGACCACCCGGCGCGCGAGCGGACGCCCGGCCCGGGACGCTTCTGGCGGGTGGGCGCGGGGCCCGGTGACCGCGGTCGCCGCCAGGGAACTGCGCACCTGGTCCAGAGACCTGCTGCGCTTCCACTACCTGTGCTTCGCCCTGTGCTACGCGCTGGTGTTCTGCCTGCTGCCGCTGGCCGTCGGCGCACCGGTCTTCCTGCCCTGGAGCGGCCTGGTCTTCGCCCTGTGGACCGCCGCCATCTCCGCCAACCTGTACGGCGAGGACGGCACCGAGCTCTGGGGCAAGATGATGATCCCCGGCGCCGCGCGCCACGACATCCACGGCCGTCAGCTCGCCTGGCTCATGGTTACGGCACCGCCGACCATCGTCCTCACCCTCGCCGCGCTCGCCCTCACCGGCCAGTACGACCTGTGGCCGTGGCTGGCCGCGCTCGTGCCCGCACTGCTGGGCGGCGGGGCGGGTGTGACCGTGCTGGTGTCGGTCCTGCGGCCGGTGCCCATGATCGACCCGCACCGCAGAGGCGGTAACCTCCTGGAGAACGGCACCGACTTCACCCAGGTACTGCTGGTGCTGATCCTCACCGCAGCGGCGGCCGCCCCCGCCTACTTCGCGGTATGGCTCGGCCCCGCCTGGGCGGGAGCGGCCGTGGGTCTGATCAGCGGTGCCGTGCTCGCCTGGCTGCTGGGTCATCTGGCCGCCGCCAGACTCCGGTCGAGCGCGCCCGAACTGCTCCTGCACCTGCGAACCGGTGTCCCGCCCAAGCGGACACGACCGGCCCGTCGCCCGCTCCCGGCTCTGGAACCGGGCAGGCCGCACCTGCCCAAGCCCGACCTCGGCTTGGAAAGGCTCGGCCTCGACCTGGCCCCCGCGGGCCGGCGTACCTACGTCATCGTGAGCCTGACCCTGTGCTGGGTGCCCCTGGCGGCCCAGGGCATCGTGCCCGCGCTCATGCTGACCACCGGCCAGGTCACCCGATCGTGGTTCCTGGCCCTGCACCTACCGCAGCATCTCCAATGGCCCACCATCATCGCCATGATCGTCCTCGGGCTCGTCCTGCTGACCACCGGACTGGGCATCGGCCTCTACTACCTGGCCAAGTCATGGCGAGACGGCATCGAACCTGATGGCGGCCCGTGACAGTCGCCTTTCCAGCAGCGGGCCTCATCACACAGAGTTACTGATCACTCCTAACGAGTCCGTCACTCCGGCAGACTCGTTATCAGGAGGCGGATCTAGGCCCTGAGCTGGTGTTAGCGCACCGCTCAGGGCCGTTTTGTTTGGAGCACCAGCACTCGGCGAGCATCGGTGTGGGTTAGCCCTACGGATACCGTCCTCCACCCACCCCTTCACCCGTGCCATGTCACGCGCGGCGGGTGTGCCTCATCGTCCAGTTGGTCTCCCAGGTCTTCTCCCCGTCCACGGAGAACGCCTGCTCCCACAGGGCCGAGGTCGGCGTGATCTCCGACCACGTGTACCGCATCCGGACGGGCGTGCCCTCATGGGTTTCGTCGCCGTGGAACACGCCCTTCCCGTCGGCGAACCTGCCGAAGACGGGATTGTGCAGAACTCCGGTCTCGCTGTTGATCCAGTAGATCGCCCATAGTTCACGTTTGACGTCAAAGGTCCGTATCGACACCCCCTTGAAGCCCTTCGTGGGGAAGGTGATCTCGTCGAAGACGCCCGCGCCGTCGAAGAAACCGCGGCAGACGGCGACGCTGGGAAACTCCTCCCACTCATCGCCTCCGCTCAGCGGTTTGAGGAGCCTGCGGTTGTCTATGTCCCAGGTACCGTGCAGGAAGTCGAAATCACTGTTCATGCTGAGATATTAGAGCCGCTCCCTAACATTCCCTGTCAATCGGGCAGAGAGATTTCCTGCCCGCGCGGGCGTTGCGTGGCCCTCGCATGCGGGGTACCGTCACGGCCCTCAGGATCCGTTTTTCCATACGACATCCGGCATAGCGACATTTTCCGCTCGCCGGGGCATATAACTCAGGCCGCCACATACGCATACGGCACGGAGGTCGACGATGGCTGGGTGGCACGCGTTACGGGAGGAACTGGTCTCGCGGGTACGTACCCGGGGGATCAGCCAGGTCGTGGCCGACGCGTTGCGGACGGTGCCACGGCATGTGTTCCTGCCCGAGCTTCCCGCGCAGACCGTCTACCAGGACGACGCCATCGTGACCAAGCGCGACGCGGACGGCCGCCCGATCAGTTCCTCCTCGCAGCCGGCGATCATGGCTCTGATGCTGGACCAGCTCGGGGTGGAGCCGGGGCAGCGCGTGCTGGAGATCGGCACCGGAACCGGCTACAACGCCGCGCTCCTCGCCCATCTGGTGGGGCCGGAGGGCCAGGTCGTGAGCGTCGACATCGACCCCGAGCTGGTCACGCTCGCCGGGGAGCACCTGGCGGTCGCGGGACACCCCGAGGTGAGGCTGGTGTGCGCCGACGGATCCGAGGGATTCCCTCCGGGGGCGCCCTACGACCGGGTGATCGCCACCGTCGGTGTGTGGGACCTGGCACCGGCCTGGCTTGACCAGCTCGGGCCCGGCGGGCGCCTCGTGGCCCCGCTGGACCTGCGGGGGGTGCAGCGCTCGGTGGCGATGGAGCGAGCGGACGGGCACTGGACGAGCCGCTCGGTGCTGCCCTGCGGGTTCATGCGGATGCGCGGCCCCTTCGCGGGCCCCGAGACGACGCTGGTACTGGACCGCGAGTCCGACCTGACGATCTCGCTGCCCGAGGCGAGCGAGATCGGTGACGTGCTGGCGGCGCTCGACGGGCCCGTGGTCGAGCTCTCCACCGAGATCAGCGTCGGCTTCTCCCAGCTCCTCGACGGGCTGAGCCTCTGGCTGGCGGTGCACGAGCCCCGCTGGTGCACCATGTCGGAGGCGCGGCCCGGCTGGCTGGCCTCGCCCCCGCTCGACCTGACCGGGTTCCGGATGGCCGTCGGGATCGTCGAGCGCGACAACCTCTGCATGCTGGAGCCGTCGCCGGACGGCACCCTGATCGCTCGCGGCCACGGGCCGGATCGGCTGCGGCTCGCGGGCGAACTGGTCGCCCACGTCCAGGCGTGGGACATGGCGGACCGCCCCATGACGACCGGACTCCGTATCGACGCCTACCTGGGTGACCCGCCGCGCGGCGGTCTGCTCCTCCGCAAGCACCACACCACCCTGGCCCTGTCGTGGCAGGATTCGTAGCGGGTCGCCGTCAGCGCGTGTGGCGCCGGCCGTCGCTTCGATCGCGGCGGAGCCGCGATCAACTCTTCTGCAGGATCTGCGCGATCGTCGCGATGGCGTGGCGGCCCTCGGGGACCGGGGTCAGGACGTAGACGTGAAAGGCTCCCCGCACGACGTGCAGGTTCACCTGCACGTCGTGCGGGGCGCGCTCCCGCAGGAGCAGGGCGTCGGGATAGAGCACGTCGTGCGTGCCCACGAAGAGCTCGACCGGCGGCAGGCCGGTCAGATCACCGTGGACGGGGCTCAGCCGCGGGTCGCGCGGATCGTCCCCCGCGGCCCAGGCACGCCCGGCCTCGATCAGGCCGACGCTGCTGAGCCATGGATCGCGCCGTTCGACGACGGGGATGTCGGGGTGGGACATGGTGATGTCCAACCACGGTGACAGCAGGATCAGTCTGCCGGGCCGGGGCAGCGCGGAGGCGGCCAGGTCCTGTGCCAGGGCCAGCGCCAGACCGCCTCCGGCCGAGTCTCCGGCGAGGAAGACAGCCTCCGCCTCGCAGGTCTGTAGCAGGTCGCGGTAGACAGCGGTGAGGAAAGGAAAGGCTTCGCGGTAGGTGTGCCGGGGAGCCAGTCCGTAGATGGGCACCTCCACCCGCATCCCGGCATCGGCGAGTGCGAAGACGAAGCTCCAGTGCTCTTTGGTGATCTCATCGATGTAGGCGCCGCCGTGCAGGTAGATCACCGCTTTGGCCGGGGCCGGGGCCGAGCGCGGGATCACGGTGTAGCAGTCGAACCCCTCCAGGCTGCGCCGGTGCACCCGGTGCCGTGCGGCCGCCCGGGCCGGGGGAGCCGGATCGGCCTTGACTGCGTTGATCGCCTTGCGGGCCCGCTCGGCGGTGGCCATGCGCGGCTTGTACAGCCCGCGCAGCAGCACCGACAGGACCCTCATCTGCACGCTCATCACGCCTCCTGCGGAGCCTGCGGCTCATTCATGACCGGCTTCGTGTCCGTCCCTTGCCGACGCGCCGGCTGCCACCCGCGATCGGGCCTGCCCATGGGGTACGCGGCACGTCGTCCACCACCTGCACACTGCGCGGCACCTTAGTATCCGGCCGGCGTGGTACGACGAATACTGGAATCCGCCTGCCGATAAGGGGGCACGGTTCGGGCGACGTCCACAACCTCCGCGTCCCGGGTACACGGGTGACGTCACGACCGCGCATGGAACGCGCCAATCAGCTGTGTGGTTGAAACGTACATTAAATAGTTAAGTAGAACATGTGTCGCCAAAAGGCGATCCACTCGGTTCAGCTGCGATTTTCGTACTTAACTCACTCTTTACCGATCAGTACTGATCGCCGACTCCAGACATCACACCTGCGACGATCTACCATGACACTCAACCTTGACAAAAGGTTAAACAAGGACACGGGCCGTCGTGTCATCGAACCGTACGGAGCGAGGGTGGAATGTGGCCCGGCGATGCCGTGTGGAAACAACGGATACGCGGCGCCATGAAAATCAGGGGTGATTCCATGCAGATCAACCGATTCAACGGGCCGGTGCTCTCGCTCTTCCGCATCGTGACAAGTCTTCTCTTCCTGTGCCACGGCCTGGCGTCGATGTTCGGCGTCTTCGGCGGCAACCGCGGCACCGGCCAGGCCCTCGCGTTCGGCGCCTGGCCCGGCTGGTGGGCCGCACTCATCCAGGTGGCCTGCGGCGGGCTCGTCCTCGCCGGGTTCCTCACTCGTGTCAACGCGACGCTCGCGTCAGGCTCGATGGCCTACGCGTACTTCGTGGTGCACCTGCCGCAGGACTTCATGCCGTTGCGCAACGGCGGCGAGCTCGCGGCGCTGTTCTGCTGGTCGTTCCTGATCATCGCCGTGCTCGGCCCCGGCCCCTGGGCGATCGACACCCTGCTCCGGCGCCGCCGCGGCGCCTCGGCCGTCCCCCGTCAGATCCACGCCCCCGCGCACGCCGAGGGAACCTGACCAGCACCTTTTCCCAGGAGCGTACCGGAGCCCTGGGCGCCGATCCGGCGCCTGGGGCTCTCTCACGTTCCGGCGGCTCAGGGGGCGTCACCGAGGCCCGGCCTCCCGCGGCGGAACGGGAATTTCGCGCTGTTCTTCATTGCTCCAGCCGGATTTGGAAAAGCCCAGGTCAGCGTGGAGAACCCGGTTCGGGCGGGTGCCGGAAAGGACCTTTCACCGATCCGAGGGAACGCGAGTTTTCGCAGGTCAGAGCAAATGTGAATGTACGTTTCACGTTTGCCTGATCCGGATCGCGTGGGTAAAGATGAATCATCTCCAGCCGGACCCCCGACCAGGGGTTTCTTCGGCATGCCACCAACCGACCACCCCGAGGAGGGGACGATGATCCATGCCCGAGGGCTGACCCGGCGATTCAAGGTCGGAAAAGGAGGCGTCGACGCCGTGCGCGGTCTCGACATCGATGTGGAGGCGGGTCAGTTGGTGGCCTTCCTCGGTCCGAACGGCGCGGGGAAGTCCACCAGCCTGCGCATGCTGACCTCCCTGCTCCCGCCGACGTCGGGAACCGCGACCGTGGCGGGCCGCGATGTCGTGTCGGATCCGGCCGGAGTCCGCGCCCGCATCGGCTACGTCGGCCAGAAGAGCAGCGCGGGTGAGAACTTCCGCGTCCGCGACGAGTTGGTGACCCAGGCGCGCTGCTACGGGCTGCGGCGGGCCGAGGCGCGGCGGCGGGCCGACGAGGTCCTCGGCCTGCTGGACCTGGAAGCGCTGGCCACCCGGAGGCCCGGCACCCTCTCCGGCGGCCAGCGCCGCCGTCTCGACATCGCCCTGGGCCTCATCCACCGGCCCGGCCTGCTGTTCCTGGACGAGCCCTCGACCGGCCTCGACCCGCAGAGCCGCGCCAACATCTGGGAGCACATCCTGCGGCTGCGCGAGGAACACGGCACGACCCTCTTCCTGACCACTCACTACCTGGAGGAGGCCGACACCATGGCCGAACGGGTGGTGATCATCGACCACGGCCGGATCATCGCCGACGGAACCGCCGAGCAGTTGAAGGGCGAGCTGGCCGGTGACCGCGTCACGGTCACCGTCCACGACGAGCCGGGGGCGGCGAGGGCCGCCGAGGTCGCCGCGCGGATCGCGGGATCGGACGCGGTCACCGTCGACGGGAGGACGGTACGGCTGCGGGTGCCCCACGCGGGCAGGGCACTGCCGGAGTACCTGCGCTCCCTGGAGGTCTCGGGGGTGAAGGTCGCCACCGCGGAGACCTCCCGGCCCACGCTGGACGACGTGTTCCTCGCGCTGACCGGCCGCAGCCTGCGCGAGAGCGACGAGAACCACGGGACCGCCCCGCACGACGCCTGACCGTCGGCGCCGCCCCCTCGCACTGACCGGCCTCGCACTGAACGGCCACGCCCCGCGCAACACCTGGCCATCGGCGACATGCCCCTCCCCCACCGGCAAGAAAGGTCACCCCCGTGAGCGTACGACTCTTCCTCCGTGACACCTCGACCGTGTTCTCCCGCGAGTTCGTCCCCGTGTTGCGCGAGCCCCTCGGCCTCCTCTTCACCATGGGGCAGCCACTGCTCTTCCTCTTCCTGTTCGGTCCGCTGCTCGCCGGAACGCAGAGTTTCGAGGGCCAGGGATCGCCGTGGCAGTGGTTCGTGCCCGGCATTCTGATCATGATGTGCCTGTCCGGGCCGATGATGGCCGGCTACTCGCTGCTGGTGGAACTGATCGGCGGCTCGATGGAGCGCATGCTGGTCACCCCGCTGAACCGCACGGCGATGCTGGTCGGCCGGACGATGAAGGAGTTCGTGATCCTGCTGGCCCAGGCCGCGCTGATCATCGTGCTCGCGGTGCCGCTGGGCTTCCGCCCGCACCTGCCGGGGGTGCTGACCGGGCTGGCGATACTGGTCGTGTTCGGGATCGGCCTGGGATCGCTCTCCTTCGTCCTCGCGATCGCGTCCAGACCGAGCGGCAACCTGTTCTACGGGGTCACCCAGCTGGTGCTGTTCCCGCTGATGCTGCTCTCCGGCGTACTGCTGCCGATGGACTTCGGCCCGGCGTGGCTCCAGGCGGTCGCCGCGCTGAACCCGGTCACCCACATCGTCGAGGCGGAGCGGGCACTTTTCTCCGGCCGTTTCGCGGACACCTCGGTGCTGTACGGGACGCTCTGGGCCTGCGTCGTCGCCGCGGTGGGCCTGGCCATGGGCACCAGGGCGATGCGCCGCGGCATCTGACACGACGCTCTCGGCAGCGGGCGCGCGTCCGGCCGGCTCCTCTCCGTCTGCGCGGAGAAGACGGAGAGCCCCGCTCCCTGAACGGCGACTTCGACCGGCCATAGGTGCCGCGTCCCGGCGTCCCGTACCGGCTCGGTCAGTCAGACGCGTCAGAACGGTATGACCAGCGCCTCTGCAGCAGGAACAGCAGGGCCAGGGAGGGCACCAGGAGCAGCGCCCCGACGGCGAGCGAGATCAGCGTCGCGGTCAGCACCGCCGGATGCGCCGCGGCCTCGTTCACCGTGAGGGACGGCGGAAGCATCAGGGGATACTGCGCGAGTGGCCAGCCCCACAGCACCGCGGTGACGGCCAGCGCGCCAGTGATCCGGACGAGCGTGAAGCTCCGCCGCCACAGCAGGACCAGGGAGAGCAGTCCGAACACCGCACTGGCGATCACCAGGGGCAGCGCCCGGTGGGTGAGTCCCTCGAACAACCGGGGCGCGTCCGCCCGGAGCACCGCGATGCCGGCCAGCGCGACGACTCCGACGCACGATCCCGTGATCAGCGCCTTGGTCCGGAAACTCTCCGCCAGGTGCGACATCCCCGCCCGTACCGCGTCGTCGCACAGGTATATCGCGGCCAGGTAGGCGCAGACGCCGACCGCGAGGACCCCGCCCAGCATGGAGGTCGGGTTCAACCAGCCGGTCACGACGTTTCCGGCCGCGAGGCCCACCGGCACACGTCCCGAGGCGACCCCTCCGGCCGCGGCGCCCAGGAAGAAGGGGGTCAGCACGGAGGAGATCGCGAAAGCGGCGCCGAACAGGCGTTTCTGCCACAACTCCGTGGCGGCCTTACGGAAGGCGAAGGCGGATCCTCGGGCGATGATGCCGAACGCCACCAGCGTCAGCGGGATGTAGAGGGTCGACATGACGGAGGCGAAGACCGGCGGGAACCCGGTCCACAACATGACGAGCACGAAGATCAACCACACGTGGTTGGCCTCCCAGACCGGCCCGATGGAGTGCTCGATGAGGTTGCGCTCCGGCATGCCCGCTCTGCTGCGCCCGGCCAGCAGATCCCAGATGCCTCCGCCGAAGTCGGCTCCGCCCAGCAACGCGTAGCCGGTCACCCCCACCCAGAGCACGAGCAACACGATCTGCGCCGGGTCCATCGGATCAGTCCCGTTCCTGAGGGGCGTGCAGGAGCACTTCGCCGGGGATCTCCTCCGCCGGGACCTCCTTGGGTTCACGTGCCAGCCGCCGCAGGACGTAGCCGATGGCGACGGTGAGGAACAGATAGACCAGCAGGAGGGCGAGGAACCCCAGCCACAGCCCGGGGGCGGGGTTGACTCCGTCGGCCGTGCGCAGCCTGCCGTACACGACCCAGGGCTGCCTGCCGACCTCCGTCACGATCCAGCCCGTCTCCACCGCGACGACGGCGGCGACGCCGCAGACGGCCGCGAGCCTCAGGAACCACGGGGAGCGCGGCAGGTCACGCCGCCGCCACCAGGTCAGGGCGAACCAGGCGGCCATCAGGAGCAGGAAGAAACCGATCCCCACCATCATGTCGAAGGCCAGGTGCACGGGGTTGACCGGCGGGCGGTCGGCCGCGGGCACGACGTTCAGCCCCTGGACCACGGTGTCGGGGTGAAAGCCCACCAGCAGGGAGAGACCGTAGGGAATCTCCAGCGCGTAGCGCAGCTCGTCGTTCACCACGAAGCCGCCGATGCTCAACGGCGCACCGGCGCGGGTCTGGAAGAGAGCCTCCGCGGCGGCGAGTTTGACCGGCTGGTTGGTGGCCAGGAATCTGGCGATGAAGTCGCCCACCACGATCTGGATCGGGGCGAATATCGAGCCGAGCGTGAAGGGAATCAGGAATCCCAGCCGGTGGTAGCGGTCCCGCCGTCCGCGCAGCAGGGCCACCGCGTACACCCCCGCGACGAGGAATCCGGCGACCATGAAGGCCGCCACGATCATGTGCGTCGTCTGCAGCGGCGTGGCCGGGTTGAGCATCGCGCCCCACGGGTCCACGCTGGTGATCTTCCCGTCCTTCGCCTCGAACCCGACCGGCTGGTTCATCCACGCGTTGGCCGAGACCACGAAGAACGCCGACGCCGTCCCCGCGATCATGACGGGAATCCCGGTCAGCAGGTGGATCCTGGGCGGTAGCCGGTCCCAGGAATAGAGGTAGACACCGATGAAGATGGCCTCGATGAAGAAGGCGATCCCCTCCAGCGCGAAGGGGAACCCCATCACCTGGCCGTAGACGCCCATGAGACCCGGCCAGAGCAGGCCCAACTCGAAACTGAGGATCGTTCCGGAGACCGCCCCGACCGCGAACAGCACTCCCACGGCCCTGGCCCACTTGCGGGCCAGCCGCATGTAGTTGTCGTCGCCGGTGCGGATCGCCCGCCACTCGGTGAACACCAGCAGGACCGGCATGCCGACCCCCATGCACGACAGCACGATGTGCCAGCCCAGCGACACCGCCATCTGCAGCCGTGCCGCCAGCAGATCCGTCGCGCTCGCCGCCTCGGCCAGCGTACTGATCCCCGTCACGGCACGGACACTTCAGCGTGCGTGACACGGTGGCCGGTCTCCCCATACGCGTCCGGCCACCCGCCCCGCATCTGAAAACAGCATCTGACCTGCATGGAAGCGCTCTTCCCTGTAGGTATGAGCCACAAACGACGGGAGGTCGTGTCCATGAATCCGGTGCGAGATGCCGCGTCGGGAACCTGTCACGGATCGCCCCTGACCAGATGCGGGGATAAATCGGTCTTATCGCCACGAAAAACAGGACAGTTCCTTGATCTAGGTGATTCCGCACGCCGACGTGCGGAATCACCCAGATCAAGGATCAGTTGCGCCTTCCCTCGGTGTGCCCGGAGACCTCAGCCGCGACAAACAGGCCTTTGACCTGGGTTCGGATGACCCGCGACGACCTCCCGCGCCAATGGTCAAGCTTTGACCCTTCCCCACTCGCTATTTCTGAACATAGCGCCACTTCGGCCTGTTGTAGGCTGCCGACGTGAGCGCCGCCGCCCCGTCCCCCCGGTCCAGATTTAAAATATCCATTTTTCTGAGTTATCCGAAACCATGTAACTCCCGGCAGGAGGCGTTCGTCGAAGCACTCTGCGGCTATCTCGACGACCGCGGTTTCGCACCCCGGACCCTGGGCGTGACGGACTATGACATGGACGCCCCCTTGAAAGCGATCCGCCGTCTGATGCTTGAGTCAAACGCCTTGATCACGATCGCCTTCCGCCGGACATACGTCGAGCGGGCCGTTGGAAACCATCTGGCCGACTTACCGGGCCGTTCCCCCTACATCATCAGCGACCAATGGCTGACGAGCCCTTGGTCGCACATCGAGCCGGCCATGGCCTTCCAACTGGGGCTTCCCTCTCTGATCCTGCGGGAACGCGGTGTAATCGCCGACGGCATACTGGAAAAAGGCGTCCTGGGCAGCTACATGCCGGAGTTCGACACCTCCACACCCGTGGACGACTACTTCGACTCCCCCGAGTGGCGTGACCTCATCTGGAAATGGGAGAGCCAGACCCGAAAAGTAGTGGAGACCAAAGGGAATCCCCCGAAGCTGTATTGACTCATGTCATCGGCATACGACGACAGCGTCATCCTTGAGCGACGCGGCACAGCCGTCGTCAGCCGGAACCTCACGCATCGCGGACGCGACCCGGGTGGATAACCCTGGAACGCGGTTACGCGTCAGGCCGGCTCGGCGGCGACAGCGCCACGGCGGGCGCGTGTGCCGCCTCGCCGGTGAGCAGCCGTCCTCTAGTGGTGGACGATCGGGGCGGCGGCGCACGCCAGAGCGACCAGCCCGAATCCGATGCCGACGAAGAGCACTGAGCTGATCCGCGACGCCGAACAGCGGCGTCACAGGTGGTTAAACTCCCGGCATGCGGATTCCAACGGACAGAGAGATTCGCGCGCTGCACGCGAAGTACGCGCCCACCCGGGAAGCGTTCGATCTCGTCTACACCCACTGCGAAATCGTGTGTGGAATCGCGGAACAGCTCCTCCCCCGTGCCGACCCCGATCTCGATGCGGACCTGGTGCGGGCCGGCAGCCTGCTTCATGACATCGGGGTGTACCGGCTGTACGACCAGGATGGAAAGCTCGATCACGCACGCTATGTGCGTCACGGGATACTCGGCTACCAACTCCTCCTTGACGAGGGGTTCCCGGAGAAGATCTGCCGCTTCTGCTCCTGTCACACCGGGGTGGGAATCAGCCGTCACGACATACGGCGGCAAGGCCTCCCGCTGCCACCTGCCGACTACATGGCGGAATCAGCCGAAGAAGAACTTGTGATGTACGCGGACAAGTTTCACAGCAAAACCGATCCCCCGACATTTGTTTCCGCCACCTCCTACGCCACTCAGGTCCGGCGCTTCGGCGAGGAAAAGGTCGTGATCTTCAAGTCGCTGTGCGAAAACTTCGGAGTTCCCGATCTCGCACCGTTCGTCACCACGTACGGGTACGCCGTGGTGTGACACGCTCTCCATCGAATCGGCGTCAGCGGCTGGCTCGTAAGGTGCACGCCCCGGCCTTGATCGACGTGGAGATCGCATCGGTGGTGCGCGGGCACGTGATCACCAGTAAGCCGGAGATACGCATCTCCGAGGCAAGGGCCCGGATCATGCTGGAACGCTACGCCCAACTCAAGATCGTGCGGCATCCGATGCTGCCTCTGCAGTCGCGGGTGCTGGAGTTGCGGAACGATCTCACCGCGTATGACGGCATGTACGTGGCCCTCGCCGAACTGCTGAGGGTGCCGCTGCTCACCGATGACGCCAAGTTCGCCGGCTCCGCGGGGCATCGGGCGGAGATCCACCGCTACTCACCGCCCTGAACGGGGGTCCGTCAGGCGCGGTTTCCACTGTCACCGGTGTCGTGACTGGCCCGTGACGGCCTCACCGGCGGAGCCCTGCGCCCCCGCACTGACCGGTGAAAGGCGGAGCATCTCCCCGCCGACGTGTCCGGCTCCGGCCAGAGCAGTGGTGAAGCCTTTACCGGCTCACCACACCAGGGGAAGGGCGGCTGCTGCAAGTTCGCGCACACCTCCGATGACGGAGGGCACCATGGCGCTACTTCCGGCGCCTTACCTGCGGTTACCATCCTCCGCCGCACAGTGGCGACAGCCGGTACGGCGGGAGTCGCACGCCGACCACGCCAGGCCAAAAGAGCACCCGATCGGCAAACCGACATCGTCGTCCACCCTGCCGCCCCGACCGGTGACCAGCGCGCCGCCCCTATGGCCCTGGCCGCCATTCACTCCGCCTGGTCCATCACAATCGACCGTCTCACGGATCTGGCGAGCCT
>NZ_JBEOZN010000153.1:0-21523 GCF_040298085.1 Streptosporangium sp. NPDC001681
GCCGGGTGCTCCCCGGGGGGCCGGCCCCCCCGCCGGGGGGGCGCCCCCCCACCACGAGCGGCCTGTCAGCAGCGAAGGACCTGCAAGGCAGACAGCGAGGGCCGCAACGCGACCAGGGCGCTGCCCTTTGGCGCCCACTCCCCGGATGGCCTGGCCCTGTCGGGATCGGGCAGGGCGGTGCTCGCCAGGCAAAGGGCGTCGGCGGCCGGAGGGTGGGCACCGGGTGTGTCTCGCGGCGCCGTGGCCACCTCGTCAGAGGTGGTCATGGGCCGGGCGGGGTCATCGCGCGAGAGATGGGACAGGAACGCTTGCCCCGCCTGGGCGCCGACGGCCGGGGAAGCGGCCGCGCTCGCGGAGGAGGTGAACGGGTCGGGCATGACGAGGTACACCAGGAGCGCGATGGCCTGTAGCACGAGGACCGCCCGTCTCCATCGCCTCACTGAGTTCTCCCTAGGCCTGCCATGCCCGTCTCATCGCGGCCCGTCGCGGCGACCGTACAGCATCGTAGGGACATACCGCCCCTGGCGGCACCTCGCCTGCGCCATTCCAGCCGGCGGCGGCGGGGGATGGATGCCCATCCCTCTTGTGACCAGCAGGGTGGCTTTGGCCGCTGTGGAGCACATCTCGGCGGGCCTGTTCGCCGTCACGGTCTATCGACCATGGGATGGGGACCTGGTCCGGTGCTGTGGGGTGGCGAGGGTGTGCGGCAGCCGGTGGTTCCCGGCCTGGCCGACTCTGGGCAGGAGGCCCCGGGCGGGGGCTTCCCGTTGCGGACCCGTGGCCTCACGCGCCCCCGCTCGTACCGGTCTCGGGGCAGACCTCCCGGTAGGGCAGGTCGGGCAGGTAACGCGCCCACTCCTGGGTGGAGAGGTTCCCGCCCGCCCGCCCGCACACCGCCGCGACGACCCGTGGGGAATCCAGGGGGAACTCCTGGAAGCCGCCGTCGCGCGCGACGTGATACAGGCTGGTGCCGTCGAGGTCGAGCGAGATCGCCGCGACCTCGTCCGTGTGCCCGGTGATGGCGGAGCCGATCTGCCGGCCGGTGGCGGGATTCCAGAGCCGTACCGTGCCGTCCCGCCCGGCACTGGCGAGCAGGCCCTGGTCGAAGACCAGATCCGTGACGGCGCCGGTGTGACCGACCAGGACGGGGCCGAGGCGCTGCCAGGTCCGGGCGTTCCAGAGTTTGATCTGGCCGTTCTCCTCACCGGTGGCGACGGTGGTGCCGTCAGGGCTTACCGCCACCACGCTGTTGGAGTCGGCCGCTCCGCTCGGCCTGTTGACCAGCTTGCCCGAGGCGACGTCCATGAGGCCGACGGCGCCCAGGCTGCCCACCGCCAAGGTGCGCCCGTCTGGAAGGAACGCCAGGCCCGCGCGGCCGAACAGGGCGGGCATGTCGCTGCGCTGCTGCTCGATGAGCCGGATCGGGCGCCCGCTCGGCAGGTCCCAGAGCGCGAGGGCCCCCAACGGCTCGGGGCACTCCCCGCAGGTGAGGTAGAACGTGGCGGCGAGGGTCCTGCCGTCCGGGCTGAGCACGAGTTCCTCGATGCCGTCGTACTGGTACGGGCCGACCACCGCGTCGGTTCGCGGCTTCTGCTCGCTGTAGGGGAAGGAGGCGAGCATGCGCCGGGTGGAGACCTGCCATACGCTCACCATCGTGCCGTAGCCGACGACGAGGGTCTTCCCGTCCTTGCTGAAGGTCGCGGCGGCCCGCGCCAGGTGATCGTTCGTGAGGTCGTCTCCCGGCACCCGGAGGGGATCGCCCAGCGGCCTGCGCAGCGCCGTGTCCCACAGCCGGACCTCTCCGCTGCCCTCCACCGCCATGACGCGCCCGTCGGGGCTGAACACCGCGTCGTGGCCGCCGGCGCCGCTGAGCAGCGGATGGGTGTAGGCATCGATGTCGAGGGTCAGCACCGAACCCCAGTCTCCGAGCAGACAGAGCGTGCGACCCTCAGGACCGAAGCGGGGCGTCACGCTCCCCAGGCCGGGAAGCGGGTAGCGGGCCAGCTCACGACGATCACTCATCCGCCAGAGCGTCACCCTGGCGCCCTCGGCGTCGGAGTAGGCGAGAAAGCGGCCGTCGGCGCTGAACGCGAACCGCGGAATCGACCGCGTCGGCGCGAACTTTCCGGCCGACCGCGTGCCGGAGGCGACATCCCACAGTTCCGCCCGCCACTCCGTCCGCGCCTGGTCGAACGCCGCGTTCACGATCGTCCTGCCGTCGGGGCTGATCCCCACGGGGAGAAAGCCGCCCCGGGAGAGCCACGGTGCCGGCACCCGCGTCCGGGTACGGAGGTCCCACAGCTCGGTCGCCGGCCCCGTGTCGCCGACGCCACCTGACGGGATACCCGATATGACGGCCCTGTCGTCGACGGACAGGGCCGTCACGTCGAGGTAGGTCAGCGTCGTCGGCGGCAGGATCCGCCGCCGGCTGTCCACGTCCCACAGCTGCCCCTGCGGCAGCTCGCCGCCCTTGCTGACCACGAGCAGGCGTCCGCTGGGGCCGAACTCCAGTTTCTCCGCGAGCTTGAGGAAGGACGTGTCGCCGAACTCGGCGCCGATCTGCTTTCCCGAGGCGAGGTCCCAGAGCCGCAACCCGTCACCGGCGGCCGTGGCGAGCCTGGTGCCGTCCGGGCTCAGGGATGCGGCGAAGGCCGGCTTGCCCGCCGTGGTGAAGGTGTGGAGTCGCTCACGCGTGCCGACCTCCCAGACCTGAACCTCGTTCTCGTTCACGTCGGCACGCATCCGGCCGTCGGGGCTCAGGGCGTGGACCGTCGTGGCGGTGCCGTCCGGATCGGCGAACAGGTCCTGCTGTGGCTGGGCCAGCGAGCTGTAGAGGCTCGACCGGGCCTCGGCGACGGGAGCGGTCTGCCACGCGGCCACGCTCAGCAGCATCGCCGCCCGCGGGTCGGTGGCCCGCAGCGCGTCCGCCCTGCCCGCTATCGCCTGGGCCTGCGCCCGGTCCAGTTGCTCGGCCACCGTGCGGCGCTGCTGTTCCGCGAGGCCACCCGCGGCGACCGCGAGGGCCAGCGACACGGCCAGGCTGAGGGTGACCAACCGGCGTCGTCTGCCCCGCCGGCGGACCAGCACCGTGCTGGCGGTGAGGAAGCTGCTCTCCGAGCCGGTGAGGTTCAGGTGGTGGCGGCCGGTGGCCGCCCACTGGAGCGCGGTCTCCAGCGCGCTTCCCTGGTAGAGGTCCCCGTCCTTGATCCCGCCCGTCTTCCAACGCCGGGCCGCGGCGTTGAGCCGCCAGTGAACCGGCAGGCCGCCGCGTTCGGCGTCGACCCATTCGTGCAGGCGGGGCCAGGCCCGCAACAGCGCAAGGTGGGCGATGGTCACGGTGTCGGTGTCCGGGTCGGTGACGATGAGACCGGCGGAGCCGTAGGCCGCGAGCACCTGCGCCACGAGGGCGGCCTCCTCCTCGGACCTGCCGTCGGCGAACTCGGCACGCGGAGCCCGCCTGAGCGTGTCCTGGCTGTCCTCGTCGACGCCGACCATCCGCAGGAAGATCTCCGGCATCAGCCGCTGCGCGGCGGGCGGCAGGCTGAGGTAGACGGTCTCGGCGTGCGTGCCGAGGGCGGGATCGGCGGCGTTCAGCTGCGCGGGCGGGCGTACCCGCTCGGCTGCCCGTACCCCGTCCCGGAGAAGAGCGCCGGTGTCGCCGGGGTTCCCGATCAGGCCCATCAGCAACTCCTGTGCCGACGGCCGCAGCTCCGGATCCTTCTCCAGTGCCCGTCCGACCAGGATGCGGAGCGAGCCGTCCAGGACGCTCAGGTCGGGGTGAAAGGTCAGGACACGGTGCAGGACCGCGGCGGTGGTCTCACCGGTGAAGGCGTGGTGGCCGGTCGCCGCGAAAAGGATCACCGCTCCCCAGGCGAACACATCGGCGGACGCCTGCGCGCGCTGCCCTGACAGCACCTCGGGCGCCATGTACGGCGGCGTGCCGGCGGCGAGGCCGTCGGTGGTCAGTGACGCCTCCTCCGTTCGCGCGATACCGAAGTCGATCACTCGTGGACCGTCCGGGCCGAGCAGCACGTTCTCCGGCTTCAGATCCCGGTGGATCACCCCTGCCCGGTGGATGGAGGCGAGGGCGGTGGCGATGGCGGTGGCCAGGCGGTGGAGCCCGTCACCGTGGTAGGGCCCGGCGGTCGTGACCGCCTGCTTCAGCGTCGGGCCATGGACGAACTCGCTGACGATGTAGGGCGGGGACGCCTCGGGGTGAGCCTCGATGACCCTCGCGGTGCAGAAGGAGGAGACCTTCTGGGTGGCGGCGACCTCCTTGGTGAAGCGTCCCCGCAGTTGCGGATCCGCCCTACCGCCGGCACGCAGAACCTTGATCGCGACTCTGCCGCCCGTCTCGTCGTAGGCGTCGTAGACGACTCCCTGCCCGCCCTCGCCCAGGCGCCCCGCGAGCCAGTAGCCACCGATCCGCTGAGGGTCTCCGACACGCAGTGACACGCCCACTCCCGACGATCCAGATTCCGATCCCCCTTTATGTCGCTATGAAGGCAGCAAAAGTTGCGGCATCCGGCGAGAAACTCAGCCGTGTCTCCCGGCGCGACATGCGCATGATCATCCGCCGACCCGGCAGGGGGTCGTCAGGGCGGGTACGGGCCGCTCACCTCGACGGGAGCGCGCGAGACCGGCGGGGCGGACCGCGAGGTCAGACGGCGGCGTGCAGCCAGCGGACCGGTGCGCCCTCCCCCGCGTAGCGGAACGACTCAAGCTCGGCATCCCACTGCTTGCCCAGCAGGCGATCGATCTCCTCCTCCAGCACCACGCGGCCCTGGCGTGCCATCAGCATGGCGGAGCGCAGCCGGTCCTCCGGGATCAGGATGTCACCCGTGGCCCCGACAACGGCCGTGAAGGCACCGAGAGACGGGGTGTAGGCGTGCCGGGCCCCGTCGACACCCGGTGAGGCGTCCTCGGTGATCTCGAAGCGGATCCGCTGCCAGCCCATCAGGGATGAGGTGATGGCCGCCGCGGTCCCCACCCGGGCCTCCCACTCGGCCTGTGCGCGCACGTGACCGGGCGCGGCGGGCTGTGGCGTCCAGGTCAGGTCCACGGGTACGCCAAGAACGCCTGCGACCGCCCATTCAATATGAGGGCACAGCGCAGGCTGAGCTGAGTGGACGTAAAGCACGCCACGAGCAGACACCGGACCTCCCGTTTCGGTACGAGGTGCGCCTTCCCCAACGGCCTCGTCCCAGGATGATCACAAGTGACTGAAGGAGAGACTACCGTCGGTCGTGACGTCGCACCAGAGGGGGGTCATACCAAGATGTTGCGACGCGGACGCTTGGCCAGGGCATCCTCGGGAGCGAAGAGAACCCCCGCAAGCTGGTGAGCACCCCCGGAGGACCAGATGGATACCGATATAGAACGGGTGGAACCCATCCCCGGATCGCCCGCTCTGATCAGAAAAGGTCAGTTGCTGACCGACGCCTCGGGCATGGCCGCCACCGCCCGCTGGGCCGACGCCGTCACCGAGGCCCAAGGGATCTACCGGGTGCGGCTCTCATCGGGCGTGGACGTCTGCGACCTGGTGGCGTCGTTACGGGAGCGGGGACTTCCCGCCTCCCCCAACCATGTGCTGACGGGCCAGCCGCTCTACTTCGGAGGTCCGGCCTCCCGCCCCTTCCCCACCCTCGCCCTCCCGATGCCCGAGCCCGCCGCGGACGGGCCCGCCACGACCGCCGTGACGGTGGCGCTGGCCGACACGGGCCTGGCGTCGCACCCGTGGTGGCGGACGAGCCCGTGGTTTCTGGAACGGGGACAGGAGTCCGCGGAGGTGCCCGACTCGGACGGCGACGGCGAACTGGACCCCCAGGCGGGGCACGGCACGTTCATCGCCGGGCTGGTCCTGCGGTCGGCCCCGGCGGCGAGGCCGCGGCCGATCCGGATGCTGAACAGCCACGGCATCGGAGACGAGGCCGGACTGCTGCGCGTCCTGGGCCGGCTCAGGGCCGAACCACCCCGGGTGCTCAACCTGTCCTTCGGCGGGCACACCTTCGACGACGGCCCCTCCCCGCTGGTGGAGACCGCCCTGACGGAACTGGCCGGCACGGTCACGGTGGCCTGCGCGGGCAACACCGCCTCGGACCGCCCCTTCTGGCCCGCCGCCTCGCCCGAGGTGATCGCCGTCGGAGCACTGGACGCGGCGGAGCAGGCCAGGGCTCCGTTCTCGGCATACGGCCCGTGGGTCGACGCGTGTGCCCGTGGCGAGTGGCTGTCCAGCACCTTCCTCGAACACGGCGCGTTCCGCGGCTACGCGCGCTGGAGCGGGACCTCCTTCGCCGCCGCCCTGGTGAGCGGGGCGATCGCCGCGGCGTCGGCGGACCGGCCCTCGCGGGAGGCCGCGAAACACGTCCTCGATCCGGTGGGGGCCAGGCGGATCCCCGATTTGGGAGTCGTCGTGCCCACGCCCGGCTAAAGTCTCACCCAAAGTATTCACTCGAATACTCAGAGTGCCTTATGTGGCCCGGAGGTGCCGGTGAGCGACCAGCCCACGATCGAGGCCGTCCTGGCCGGCGACCAGGCGGCCTGGGACGCGCTGGTCACCCGCTTCACGGGCGCGCTGTGGTCGGCGGTGCGCGCCTACGACCTGAGCCCGGCGGACGCCGCCGACGCGGTGCAGGGCACGTGGCTACGGCTGCTCGAGAGCCTGCACACCATCCGTGACCCGGACCGGATCGGTCCCTGGCTGTTCACCACGGCCAAGCGCGAGGCGTCCCTGCTCCGCCGGCGGCACCGGGGCGAGCGGCTGGTCGCCGACCCGGTGGACGCGGAACGTGCGTGCGTGGACACCGAGCCGGCCGACGCCGGGCACGTCCACGCCGATCCGGCGCTGGCCGTGCTGACCGCCGACGAGAGCCGTCGTCTGTGGCAGGCCGTCGACCAGATGCCCGAGCCGTGCCGCTCGCTGTTCCGGCTGATGGCCACGGCCCCCGACGCGGGCGTCCACCAGCTGGCCGGGCGTCTGGGCATGCCCAGCGGCAGTTACGGCCCCACCCGGGGTCGCTGCCTGAACCGACTACGCACCATGCTCACCACTCGGGAGGCGACACCGTGACGCGACATCCGACGACGATCGACGACGAGTCCCTGATAGCCGCGCTGCGCCTGGCCTCCGGGAGCGACCCGGTGCCGGCCCAGGTGACGACCGCCGCCCGTGCGGTCTTCGGTCTGCGGCTGCCCGGTGCCGGCACGGCCCGCCCCGTGGTCACCCCCGCGCCGCAGGGCGTCCGGTCCACCGAGGAGCCCCGGCTGCTGAGGTTCGTCGCCGCCGAGCTCACGGTGGAGCTGGAGGTCACCTCCCTGGACGGGCTGGTCGACCTGGCGGGCCAGGTCTCCCCCTGTCCCGAGGCGGGCACGCTGGTCGAGATCCGCACGCTACACCTCACCGAGTCGCGCCCCCTGTCCCCGACGGGCCAGTTCGCCGTCACCGGCCTGCCGCCGGGCTGGTTCAGCGTGGTGTGTCACCGGCCGGAGAGCTTCCCGGTGGTCACCAGCTGGACCCGGATCCGCCCGTAGTTGACCTTCGACGAGGCGCTCGCCGCCGCCGAGCGCGCGGTCGACCTCTCGGGCAGCGACCCGGCCCGAGCCCTCGCTCTGGCCCGTACCGTGCTCGCCTCGCTCCCCGCGTCCTGCCGGGGAACGACCGGCCAGACGGGTGATCCGGACGGCGGCGGCGCGGTGCCGGAGCGGGCCTCGGGCTGCCGGCACTGCGAGGCGGAGGCGGTGGCGCACCGGGCACTGGCGGTGGCGGCACGTGAGCTCGGCGACCTGCCGTTCGCCGAGGAGCGGTTGCACCGGGCGGTGGAGATCTCACTGCGGGCCGGGCTGCCGCACCGGGCCGCCCAGGCGCGCCTGTCGCTGGTCCACATCCGCACCGAGCTGGGCCACCCGGAGCAGGCACTGGCCATCGCCACCGACGCCGAACCCGGTCTGGCCCCGGCCGAGCTGGGCAGGCTCGGCGTGCATCGCGCGATGGCCCTGGCGAGGCTCGGCCGCTACCGCGAGGCCGTCGAGCACTGCGACCGGGCCATGACCGTCCTCGGCGACGACGTCAGGTTCGTGGCCGGGGCGATGCTGAACCGCGGGCTCGCCCGGGTGTTCCTCGGGGAGTTCGAGGCGGCGGAGGCCGACCTGGGCCGGTGCGCGGAGCTGGCGAGGGACGCGGGCCTGGAACATGTGCTCGCACTCGCCGAGGGCAACCTGCCGTTCCTGGCCGCGCGGCGCGGCGACCTGCCCGCCGCCTTCACCGCCTACCGGCGCGCCCAGGACCTCCTGCTCGACTACCCGGAGCGGCTGGCGACGGTCCGCTGCGACCTGGCCGAGGCACTGGTCACCGCCCACCTGCCCGGCGAGGCTCGGGCGCTGCTGGACATGGCGGTTCCCGAGCTGGCGGCGGCGGGCGCCGGGGTGACCCTGGCCGAGGCCCGACTCCTGCTCGCCAGGGTCGAGCTGCGCACCGGAGATCCGCGCCGTGCCCGGGAGAGCGCGGAGCTGGCCGCCCGCGAGCTGGCCGCGCAGGGACGGACGGTCCTGACGCCGCTCGCCGAAGAGATCCTGCTGCGGGCCCGGCTCGCGCTGGACCCGTCCTCCGCCGAGTTACCGGCGACGGTGCCGGAGATGCTCTCGTGCGCCGAGGCGCTCGATGCCGCCGGGCACCGGGACGCCTCGGCGGCGCTCAGGCTCAGCGCCGCCGAGATCGCGCTCCGGCTGGGTGACCGGCCGTCCGCCGAGGGCCAGCTGGCCCTCCTCGCCCGCTCGGGTCGCGGAGTGGTCGCCCGCCGGGCGACGGCGCTGCGGCGGTTCCTGGCCGGCGACCGGCGGGGGGCGTTCGCGGCGGTGCTGGCGGGCCTCGCGGAGGTGGGGTCCGGAACGAAGGCGTTCGAGGACCCGGTGATGCGCGCGCACGCCGCCAGGGAGGGTGAGCCGCTGGCCGAGTTCGGGCTGGCCCTCGCCATGCGGACCGGGCGAGGCCGCACGGTCCTGGCGTGGGCCGAACGGTGGCGGGCGGTCACCGGGGGCGCGGGCCGGCCGCTCGCGCCCGGCCTGGCCGCGCTGCGAGCGGCGCTCGGGGAGTCGGTCCTGGTGGAGTTCGTCCGCCACGAGGCGGAACTGGCCGCCGTCGTGGTCACCGGGGAACGTGTGACGCTGCGCCGCCTCGGCCCGTTCGCGACCGTCGCCGAGGCCACCGTCCGCCTCCGGTACGGGCTGCGCAGGACACACCTGCTCGATGGAAGGGCGCCAGAGTCCGGCGCGGAGGCCGCGGAGCTGGAACGGCTGCTCTTCCACCCGCTGCGTGACCGGCTGGGCGACCGGCCGCTGGTGATCGTGCCGACGGGGGCGCTGCACATCCTGCCCTGGCCGCTGCTGCCGATGAACGCGAAGCGGCCGGTGAGCGTGGCGGCCAGCGCCGCCGCCTGGCTGGCCGGCAGGCAGGTGCCCGCCGTGCGGGACGGGCGTGTCGTGACGGTGGCGGGGCCGGGGCTGCGGTGCTCGGAGGCCGAGGCCCGCATGGTCGGCGAGTGCCACCCGGGGACCGAGCGGGTGGCGGCTCGGCGGGCGGAGGTGATGACGGCGCTGGAGCGGGCGGACGTGGCGCATCTGGCCGCGCACGGAATGTTCTCCCCGCGCAGCCCGCTGCTGTCGAGCATCGATCTCGACGACGGCCCGCTGATGGCGTACGACCTGCTCCGGCTGCGCACCCCGCCGGGCCTGGTGGTGTTGTCGGCGTGCGACGCGGGGATGGCGCACGCCCCGGCCGACGGGGCGCCGCTGGGGCTGGCGGGCACGTTCCTGTCGCTGGGGACGCGGTGCGTGGTGGCCAGCCTGGTGCCGGTGCGCGACGAGGAGACGCTGGCTCTGATGACCGCCTTCCACGGGTCGCTGGCCGCCGGCGCCCCGCCCGCACGGGCACTGGCCACCGCGAGCGGGAAGACCGGGGTGGCGGGCTTCGTCTGCTTCGGGTGCGGGGATCAGCCGGTGGCGTCAGGCCCCGGGGAATCGGTCACTCGACCGGCCCACGACCCGGCGTAGCGCTGGTCTATCTGGTGCTCACCTCCAGGAGGGGAACGTGCTGCTCGGCGGGTGTCAGCGAACCGTGACAGCCGACGAAGGCCGCCTCCTGCGGCTCGGCGACCGAGGCGACGATGGCGCAGTCGGTGTACGGAACGGCGAGGACGTCGCCGATCCTGGGCAGCCATTCGGGGCGGACCCTGGGGCCGAACCAGCCGGATTCGACCGCCTCCTGGCGGGATGCCACCCATGCCTTTCCGGCGAGGATGTCGCGCCAGGTGTCGAGGACCGCCTCCGCGGCGCCGGGGACGGTGTAGACGTGACGGGCCCTGGCCTCCCCGCCGAGCAGTGCGACGCCCTCGCGCAGCACGCCGAGCGTGTCGACATCGACACGCTCGGTGACGTTGACCATGCCGTGGTCGGCGGTGACGTACATCGCCGAGCCGGGCGGGAGCGTCTCGGCCAGTCGCTCGGCCATCCGGTCGACCCGGGCGAGCTGGTCGAGCCAGGCCGGGGAGCCCCAGCCGGTCCGGTGGCCGATGGAGTCGAGGTCTCCGTAGTAGACCGAGACGTGGGCGCGGGGCTCGGTCAGCGCGTGGCGGACCCCGGCGATCCGGTCGTCGACCTCGTCGGCACCGACGAAGCGCACGCCCCGGTAGACGGCCCTGTTGAAGCCGGTGGTCTCGAACCTGGCCGGGCCGATGTAGCTGACCGGGATGTCGGCCGCCGCCGCACGCTCGTACACGGTCGGAGCGGGCTGCCAGTCGCCGGGCTCGACGAGGGGGCCCTGGGCGGTCCAGCGCAGGCAGTTGAGCATGTAGCCGGCGCCGGGCACGGCGAGCTGGTAGCCGAGCATGCCGTGCTCGCCCGGCGGCAGACCGGTGCCCAGCGTGCCCAGGCTGGTCACGGTCGTGGCGGGGAAGCCCGCGGTGAGCACCCGGTCGAGCCTGGCGGACAGGAACGGCGCGGCCAGCGGGTGGGCGCGGAGCAGTTCGGCGCCCATGCCGTCGACGAGGAAGAGCAGGACTCGCTCTGCCGGGGCGAGGCCCAGCGGGTTGTCGCCGTCCATCCCGACCGCGGCGAGCAGCGAGGAGGACAGGTCCGCGAGCGAGGCCGTCCCGTAGGCGGGGACCAGCGGGGTCATGAGGCGGTGCGGGCGGTGGCCTCCGACAGTGCCTTGGCGAAGGCCAGCACGTGGGAGACGGCCTCTGGCCCGTCGGCCGCCTCGCTCACCCGCAGGGAGAGGTCGTCGGCCGTGATGGCACCGGTGTATCCGTGGTCGGCCTCGCAGTTCTCGTCACCGCAGGTGGCCGGCTCCAGGTCGACGTGGGAGATGGCCCCCCAGCCGATCGTGAGCGTGACCTCCGTGGGCGGCACGCCCGGCACGTAGGAGGCGGGGTCGGGGACGACCCTGGTGACCGCGACCGACTGGATCCGGCTGAGCCGCACGGCCTCGGTGGTCGTGGAGGCGTGTGACGCCGACACCCCCTCCACGGGCGGGTGCTCGTCGGTGTGGCAGACGAGTAGCCGGGTGGGTGAGAGCACCAGCACCGTGACGTGCCTGCGCACCTCCATGGCCGGGTCGAAGGTGGCCTCGTGGTGCACGACGTAGGCGCCCACCTGCTCCTTGCCGAGCGCGGACTCGACCGCGTCGGCGACCAGATCGGGATAGTAGCCACTGCGGTCGATGGCGTCGCGCAGGCCGGCGGACGAGAGTCGGGTTTCCCTCATGGGTCCATCCTGCCCTGTCCGGGGCAACGCTTTCACCGGGAGCGCGCGACCTTTGGCAGGTGGTGCAAATCGTGATCCGCCCCACCACGGCCCCTTCCCGGCCGCGTGGACGCCGCCGGACGCCCTCACCGGCCCTCGACTTTTCCCTTCGATCGGTTTGGCGTGATCCTTTCGGGGCTACCGGGAGCAGTGGCGGTGGCACGCCCGCCGTCCCGAGCCGCGGCGACGGATGGTTCACCGCATTCGGCGAATGTTTCGCAAATCCAAGCATGTTTTCACCGCATCGGAATTGGAGGCGGTGGATTCCCGGCGGAATCGGGGGATGAGGAAATATGACCGATGAACGTCCAGATCCTGCGGGATGCGGGCCGATGCGACGAATCGGTCTCGTGCTGACCGTCGCGGCGGCCGTCGCGGGCGTGCCGCCCGCCCTGGGAGCGAGGTTCCCCGGCGACCTGATCCTCACCACGGTCCACGACGGCCCGTTCGAGGCGGGTGGCACCGGCACGTTCTCCATAGACGTCACCGCCGACCCCGCCTCCGGCGGGATCGGATACCCGACCGAGGTCACCTACTACTTCCCCGCGGGCCTGACCCCGGTACGGGCCTCCGGCGCGGGCTGGAGATGCCGGATCACGGGCGGCAGCGTCGGCTGCGAAACGCGTGACCTGGCCTCCCCCGGCTTCCAGCTTCCCCGGATCACGGTCGGCGTGACCGTGGCGAGGGACGCCACCGGCACGCTGACCGCCTCCGGCAGGGCGGTCGAGGCCGTGGCCGTCCCCGCCGGGACCCGCCCTGCGACCGCCACCGTCGCCAGCACGGTCCAGATCGTCCCCGCGACGCCCGCGACCTGAGCGAGGCCGGGGTGCGCCGTGCTCTCCCGCCGTGGGCCCGGCGGGAGAGCACGCTAGCCGAGGCGCCGAGGGCCGCCGTCGGGACGCGGTCCCCGGTGGCTGCGGAGCACGGCCCGGGCGCCCAGCACGGTCACCCCTGACTCCCCCACCAGCACCGGGTCGAGGGTGAGCCGCGCCACCTCGGGGAGGTCGTCCGCCAGCCGCCCGAGCCGGATCAGCAGGTCCTCCAGCGCCTCGACCGCGACCGGCGGGTAGCCGTACTCGCCGAGGAGCAGGGGGGCGGCGCGCGGCGACCTCACCAGTGCCGCCGCGTCCTCGCGGGTCAGCGGCGCCAGCCGGTACGCCTCGTCGCGCAGCAGCCGTGCGGTGATCTCACCGAGCCCGAAGGAGACGACCGCGCCGAAGGCGGGGTCCTCCATCACACCGGCCACGGTCGGCACCGCGGGCTGCGGAGCCATCCGCTGCACCGTGAGCACGGCCTCGGGTTCGAGTTGGCGCGTCAGGTCGGCGTAGGCGTCACGCACCCCGTCGGGTCCCGACAGTCCCAGGCGCACGGTCCCGGCGCGCTTGGCCGCCTCGGCTCCCGCGGCCTTCAGCACCACCGGCCAGCCGAGCCTGGTCGCGGCGTCGACCGCCTCCTGGGGCGAGGTCACCGTCTCCGACGGCCAGACCTCCACCCCGTAGCAGGCGAGCAGCTGCGAGGCGTCGATCTCGGCCGGGGCGTCGCCAAGAGCGGCGAGCACGAGGCTCCGTGCCGCACCGGTGTCGACGCTTTCGATCTCCTCGGGCACCCCCGCGGGCTGCTCCAGCCAGCGCGCGTGCCGCACCACATGGGCGAGCGCGCGGACCGCCTCCTCCGGCGCCGTGTACGAGGGGATGGAGCCCCGCTCGGGGGTGGCGCCGACCCGCAGTTCCCCGAGCATGCCGATCTTGCCCTCGAAGATGGCCAGCACCGGTTTGCCGCAGTCTTTGGAGGCTCGCAGCAGCTCGGCACCGACCTCTTCGGCGTTGCCCGGGATGGGCGGCATGTAGATCGCGACCACCGCGTCCACGTCCGGGAGCACCGAGGCCAGGGCCGCGCCGAACTCGGCGGCGCCCGCCCGGGCGCCGAGGTCGACCGGCGGTCTGGGCGCCAGGCCGACCCGCACGCAGGCGTCGGCCGCCAGCAGCGCCATCGCGTCGGAGTTGCCGACCAGGCCGACCCTGGGCCCGGCGGGCAACGGCTGGTAGGCCAGTAGCTGCGCCACGTCGAACTGCTGGATCAGGTCGTCCACCCTGATCACTCCCGCCTGCTCGAACAGCGCGCTGAGCGCGGTGTCCGGCAGGCCGAGCACGGGCGCGGCGTGACCGGTGGGCACGCCCTGGGTGGTGCCGCCGCTCTTGACGACCACGATCGGCTTGCGGCGCGAGATACGCCGCGCGAGGCGGGCGAACTTGCGGGGGTTTCCCAGCGACTCCAGATAGAGCAGGATCACGTCGGTCTGCGGATCCTCCTCCCAGTACTGGAGCAGGTCGTTGCCCGACACGTCGGCGCGGTTACCCGCGGAGACGAACGAGGAGATGCCCATGCCCCGCTGGGCCACCCGCTGCAGCAGCGCGGTGCCCAGGGCTCCGGACTGGCTGAAGAAGCCGACCCTGCCGCGCTCAGGGAGGGTGGCGGCGAGCGTGGCGTTCAGGCGTACCGATGGGTCGGTATTGGCGACGCCGAGGCAGTTGGGGCCGACGACCCGCAGGCCGTACGCGCGGGCGATGCGCACCATCTCGTCCTGCCTGGCCCGCCCCTCGGGGCCGGTCTCGCCGAATCCGGAGGAGACCACGATCAGCCCGCGCACCCCCTTCTCCGCGCACTCCTTGACCACGTCGATCACCCCGTCGGCGGGTACGGCGAGAACGGCGAGGTCCACCTCCCCGTCGATGTCCGTCACACTCGGGTAGGCCCGCACCCCCGCCACGGCCCGCGCCTCGCGGTGCACGGGGTAGACCGGACCGGTGAAGTCGGCGCCGAGCAGGTTGCGCAGCACGGTCTGGCCGACGCCGCCCGGCTCGCGGCCCGCTCCGACGACCGCCACCGAGCCCGGCGAGAGCAGTCGCTCGATCGAGCGGGACTCGGCGCGGTGCTCGCGGGAGGCGGTCACCTCCTGGGCGGTCTCGGTCGGGGTGAGATCGAGGGTCATCCGGACCACGCCGTCGGCGAAACTGCTCTGCGCGGTGTAGCCGACCTGCTTGAGGACCGCCATCATCTTCTGGTTGGCGGGCAGCACATCGGCGACGAAGCGGGCGATCCCCCGCTCCCTGGCGGTGGCGGCCAGGTGTTCGAGGAGCACCGAGGCGACCCCCCGGCCCTGGTGGGCGTCCTCGACCAGGAAGGCGACCTCCGCCTCGCCGGGGTCGATCCGGTCATAGCGGATGACCCCCACCATCTCAGTGCCGATCGTGGCGATCAACGCCACGCGGTCCACGTAGTCGACGTTGGTGAACCAGGTGATCTCCCGATCCGACAGCCGCGGCCGGGGGCCGAAGAAGCGGAAGTAGATCGACTCGGCGGACAGCCGGCTGTAGAAGGAACGCAACCGGTCGGCGTCGGCGGGCCGAATCGGGCGCACGTGGGCGGTTCCGCCGTCCGACAGGACGACGTCCGCCTCCCAGTGAGCAGGGTACTGAGCAACCTCCACAGCCCCGAGAGTAGACGCGAATCTCACAAGACGGACCACCGGCACGAATTCACGCAACGCTTGTGCATCGACTATGGTCCGGTGTCTGGTCAAGACCCCATACCCTGGCCGGAAGCTGTTAAGTTTTTCGCGGCTAGAGGTACGGCTTGAAGCACGGCCAGAGGCACGTCGGCATCGAAGGCAGCAAGGTGGTGACATCATGACGCGGGTGGTCGTGGTGGGCGATCTCATGACCGACGCGGTCGCGAGAGCTCGCTACCCGTTGGCGAGGGCCAGCGACACACCGGCGGTCGTCACCATGCACGGCGGTGGTTCAGGGGCCAACATCGCCTCCTGGCTCGCCGTCGAGGGCACGGAGGTCGCCTTCATCGGGCGGCGCGGCGCCGACATCACCGGTCGTAACCGCGACATGGAGCTGATGGGCTACGGCGTCGACGCCCGCCTCGTCATGGATCCCGAGCGACCGACCGGCACCTGCGTGGTGCTCGTCACCCACAAGGGCGAGCGCACCATGCTGTCCGACCCCGGCGCGAACGCGGCCCTGTCCCCCGAGGATCTGCCCCGCGACCTGTTCTCCCAGGGCGGGCACCTGCACCTGTCCGGCTACACGCTGATCAACGAGGGTTCCCGCGACGCCGGTATGGCGGCGCTGGAGATGGCTCGTCGCTCCGGGATGTCCGTCTCGGTCGACTGCTCCTCCTCCGCTCCCCTGGAGCGCACCGGCGCCGAGCCCTTCCTGGAGTGGACGCAGAGCGCCAAGCTGCTGTTCGCCAACACCGACCAGGCGAAGGTCCTCACCGGCCGCGACGATCCCGCCGCCGCCGCCAAGGTCCTCACCGCCTGGTTCCCGCAGGTGGTCGTCAAGCTCCGCGACGAGGGCGCGCTCTGGTACGGCAACAACCGCCCCGACCCGATCAAGGTCCCCGCCGGGACCGTGGAACGCGTGGTCGACGGCACCGGCGCCGGTGACGCCTTCACCGCGGGCTTCCTGCCGGCCTGGCTCGGCGGCAAGCCCCCGGCCGAGGCCCTGGCCTCCGGCTGCCACCTGGCCTCCCGGGCCATCTCGCACCTGGGCGCCCGCCCCCGCCTCTAGCGGGGTCCGCCTGGCCGGGCAGACCCGATTCGGCGGTCTTCTCCCCCATGGCCCCGGCCGCCAAGTAGCTCTGCGACAGACCACGGTCACGGTTCGTGATCGTCACGAGCCGGTCACACCAGCCGATGGCGGGGCTCCGTAGTTCGACGGTGTTGCCGATCTCGGGGGCCGGTTGGACGAGGGAGCACGCTGGTACGCCGGGAGTGGGAACCGGAAGAGCCGATCGCGGCGTGGACGCCGCTGGAAGATGGCTGAGAGCCGGGGGCGGACAGGCCCGACCCGGCTCGGCTCCAGCCTGCCCGGCTCCAGCGGCCGGCAGGCTCTGACCGGCTCTTTCCCGGCACCGGTCGCAGGAGAGACACAGTGCGGGGACAGAGAGCGTCCCACTTTCGACTGAGCCGAAATCCGCCGCACGAGTGACGAGGCGGAGCCGGGTTTCCGGCGACTATGGGACACGTCGTGAACCATTCTTCGCCGGGGGGCAGTGTGCGGGGCAGTGAAGCAGGGCACTCGGAGAACGGGATCGAGAAGTTGCTTCATGGGCGACCAGACGGCGAACGGAGCGTCGGGTTCCGGGTTCTGGGTCCCTTCGAGGCCTATGCCGCCGAGGCCTCCGTCAGCCTCGGCGGTCCGCGGCAGCGAGCCCT
Source organism: Streptosporangium sp. NPDC001681 (assembly GCF_040298085.1). Classification (NCBI taxonomy): domain Bacteria; kingdom Bacillati; phylum Actinomycetota; class Actinomycetes; order Streptosporangiales; family Streptosporangiaceae; genus Streptosporangium; species Streptosporangium sp. NPDC001681. Next base: position 17,021 of record NZ_JBEOZN010000153.1, read on the forward strand.
CCTGGCCCGGTTGGTGGCCGCGGCGGGTACGGTCGTCTCCACGGACACCCTGATCGACGATCTGTATCACGGCGCGCCGCCGGTGAACGCGCTGGCCTCGATCCATGTCCACGTGTCGAACCTGCGCCGGGCGATCGAGCCGGACCGGGCTCCGCGCACCCCGCCTCGGCTCCTGGTCGCCCGGCGGCCCGGCTACATGCTCGCCACGGCGAACGTCGACGCGCTGCGCTTCGGCAGGCTCGTCTCCGACGCGGAACAGCGCCCGCCCGCGGAGTCGCTCAACCTCCTGGAGGAGGCGCTGCGGTTGTGGCGCGACCTGCCCTACGGCGAGTTCGCCGACGAGCTGTGGGCGATCGCCGAGGTGAACCGCCTGTACGAGCTGCGCCTGACCGCGATCGAGCGCCGGACCCAGGCGTTGCTGGATCTCGGCCGTCCACAGGCGGTGATCCACGAGCTGGAGTCCGAGATCGGGGAACATCCGCTTCGCGAGCGGCTGTGGTGGTTGCTCGCCCTGGCCCGCTACCGCAGCGGGCGGCAGGCCGACGCGCTGGCCACGTTGCGCCGGGCACGGAAGGTCATCGCCGAACAACTCGGCCTTGATCCGGGCCCCGAGCTGCAGACGCTGGAGAAGGACATCCTCCAGCAGTCGCGGTCGCTCACCTTCCCGCCCGAGCCCGTCTCGCTGTCGCATCCCCCCTCGTCCCCCGTGGCCGCCGAGATCCTCCCACCGGGGTCGGCCCACGGGCATCTGATCGGGCGGGATCGGCAGCTCGCGACGTTGACGACCCTCCCCGTCCTGATGGACCGGAACGGCGTGGTGACCGCCGCGATCAGCGGCGAGCCCGGCATCGGCAAGACCCGGCTGTTGCAGGCGTTCCGCGACGACTGCGCCGATCTCGGCTATCTGGTGCTGTGGGGGCGCTGCCACGAGGGGGAGGGGGTGCCGCCGCTGTGGCCGTGGCTGCAGGTGCTGCGCGCGCTGGCCGAGTCCGTCCCGCCGCCGGATCGCCAGGCGCTGGCGGGGCTGCTGGGCGATGAGCGGCTCACCGGCGCGCCCGGGACGGCGGCGCGCCATCGCAACCAGCTCATCGCGCAGTGGCTCATCGAGGCCGCGCGGCTCCGGCCTCTGGTGATCATCCTGGACGACCTGCACTGGGCCGACTCCGCCACACTCGAACTGCTCCGGGATGTCGTCGTGCTGTCCGGGGCGCAGGCCAGGAACGTCTCCGTGACCCTGGTCACCGCGTTCCGCGAAGCGGCGTACCGCGACCTGACGGGGCACCCCGGCACCTCCCCGAACGGCGCCTTCAAGCTCTCGGTGGACGAGGTCCTCTACCATCTCGCCCGTTACGATCTGGTGCGCATCCGGCTGAGCGGCCTGACCACCACCGAGGTTCGGGCCCTCGCCGAGGAGCTGGGCGGCAAGATGGACGGCCCCGCGGCCGAGAGACTGGCCGAGCGGACCGGCGGCAACCCGTTCTTCGTCTGCGAGAGCGCCCGCCTGCTGGCCCAGGGCCAGAGCCTGGACATCGTGCCGGACGCGGTGGCCGATCTGATCAGGCAACGGCTGGCCATGCTCGGGCCGCAGAGCACCGAGGTGCTCGGCATCGCCGCGGTGATCGGCAGGAGCTTCGACCCCGGCCTGGTCGCGGAGGTGTGCCAGGCGTCGGAACCGGGCGCGACGCACACCTACGGTCTGCTGGACCGGGCGGCGCAGGCCGGGCTCATCGTCACCGGTGACGGGTGCATGACATTCGTCCACGATCTGGTCAAAGAGACCCTGATCCGCGACGTCCCGCCGCTGCGGAAGGCGATGATCCATCGGGAGGTGATGGCCGCGCTGTCGGCCAAGCCGAGCGCCGACGTGACGACCATCGCCTACCACTCGGTGGAGGCGGGCCCGGCGGCGTACCGGGAGGCGGCGCACTGGGCCCGCGCGGTGGCCCGGCAAGCGAGTTCCTGCGCGGCGTACGAGGAGGCCGCCACCTGGTGGGGCCGGGCCGTCACCGCGCACGGCGCCTGCGGCGGCGACCCCGCCGAGCACGTGGAGCTCCTGCTGCAGCAGGTGCGCGCCCTGCTGGAGGCGGGAGACGCGATGGGCGCCCGCCAGGTCCGCGCACAGGCCCTGCGGGTCACCGACCGCGCCGGAGCGGGCCCCGAGCTGACCGCCCGCGCCCTCACCGCGCTGGACGCCCCGGCCATCTGGACGCTGCGCAACCCGTACGAGCCGGTGGAACTGCAACTGGTGGAGCAGTTCGAGCACACCCTGCGCCTGCTGCCCGAGACCGACAGCGCCGAGCGGACGCTGCTGCTGGGCGGCCTGGCCCAGGAACTGTACGACGGCGGCGCCGACGACACCCGCTGCCTCTCCCTGTCCGCCGAAGCGGTCGCGATGGCGCGCCGGATCGGTGACGCGCACCTGCTCATGCGGGCGCTCAACGCCCGCTCGCTGTCCGTGCCGCAGGTGACCTGCATCGGCGAGCTCATGGAGATCACCGATGAGCTGCACGGGCTCGCGCTGGACACCGGAACGCCGGGATTCGAACTGCTCGCTCACATGATGGACACCCACTACAAGCTGGAGATGTCCGATCTGGAGGGGGCGGACCGGGCCGCCGCACGCTGCGACGTCATGTTGGATCACCTGCGACTCCCGTGGCCGCGGTTCCAGCACACCATGTGGCGGGCCAACCGGCTCGCCCTGGCCGGCCGGTTCGACGAGGCCGACGTCCTGTACGACGATGCCGAACGCCAGACCCAGCGGCTCGGCATGTGGTACGCGGGCGCGGTCGTGGCGAACGGCCGCCTCATGCTGTGCTATCAGCGCGGCGCCATCGCCGAGGCCGGACCGCTGATCGACCAGATCGCCGGTATCCATCCCAGCGTGGACCACGACGCCCGGGTGCTGGAACTGTGCGCCCAGGGCCGCCTGGACGAGGCCCGGGCCCTGGCCCGGGAAGGGTGGCCGACCCCGCCGATGGACTGGTCGTGGCTTACCATGACCTGCTTGCAGGGCGCGGCCCAGGCCGCCGTCGGCGACCTGCCGGCATGCCGGGTGACCTGGAGGAGACTGCTGCCCTACGCCGGGCGGATCTCGGGCGGATCCGCGGTGGCCTGCATCGGTCCCGTAGACCACTTCCTGGACCTGCTCGCCGCCGCCCTCGGCGAGACCGTCCCGGCCGCCGGGCGCCCGGCGCCGCCGTAGTGGCCGCTGTCGGGGCCGCACCCGCCGGACAGCGGGGCCGGGCGGGCCTCGGGCTCACGCGGGTTGCGCGGCCGGCCACGGCGGGCGGTGATCGATGCGCGTGAGCACCTCCGGGAATCCGAACCGGCGACGGCGCCGGGCCGGTCGTGCTGAGCGGCCTCCCGGTTGTTCGGCGGGGTGCCCGCGATGTGTTCCTGCGCCAGGAACAAGGTTGTCGTTCTGTTGGAAAAGAAGCACTTTGCGCGCCGTGACGCCCAGCGGTCCGAAGATCTCCAGCATGCACGCCTCATGGCGCATCCGGTCCCGATCATCGGTTCCGTCGAGCCCGGCGCTCAGGTGGGAATGTCGCACGGGCGATGTCCCCCAGGACGTGACGGTCCGCACCGGGGGCGCCGTCCCCCGCCGAACCACGTTCATTCACAACGCCGAATCTCCATTCGTGTTCTCCGGCAGGGGACGATGTCGAGCCATTGGTGCGAAACGACTGCCCGGATCTCGCCCGTGACCGGTTCCGCCAGTGATCCTCCGGACGCGGACCAGCCTGCCAGTGGCGCCTAATGGCGGTCTTAAGGTCTCCACGCCCGCCGGGCCGGCCCGTGCCGGGGTGCGCATTAAGAGTGGCTAAGCGGCCCGTAAGAACCCCCGGTTACCGTCGGCATCGTCAGGAGTACACGTCGGCAACTCCCCGGCCCCAAGAGGAGAGCCCGTTGAGCACCGAGTTGGACGAGTACGAAGCGGCGCTCCAGGAAAGCCGCCAGGGACTCACCGCCGATCCGGCCACAGCCCCGCCGTTCTCCGCCGGTTGCGAGGGCCGGCCTTTCGCACGGTGGATGCTGCGGTACAACGCACACGGCACTCACCTGACGCATGACGTCGAGCGCTGGATCGCCGGCGCGGCGCCGCCGGTGAACGCGGCCGTGTGAGCGCGCGATCACACCGCCAAGCTGCGGGTTCGCAAACAGCCCGCGTCCCGCTGTGACGCCTGCGACGCCGTGAAGGGCCTCCGCTCCTTCACGATGCGTCTCGGCTCCGCCACACCCTGAGAAAGGGCTGGGAATCAGTCCGGAATTCTTTGAACGGCGCATCGCGCAGTGGCATACGGCCATGCGGCCGGCAACGGATTCCCTCCTCGACGCCGTATCGGCGAAGGAGCCGGTGGACCTCCTGGACTTGATCCCTGACCGCGCGCCCACGGACTCCGCCGGCCTCGCCGGCGGACATCGAGACCCCCGCATCACCGGCGGAGGTCTTTCCCCAACGGAAGGAAATTCACGATGGAACTCGACGTCCAGGCTCTG